>JBLNDH010000416.1:0-2918 GCA_050261455.1 Bacillota bacterium | reverse complement strand
CCATGGACGAGGATGACTTCGAGATGACCTGCTGGTGCGGCACGCCAAGCTGCCGAAAGATGGTGCGCGACGCCAAGCACCTGCCGGAGGAGACCTGGCAGAAGTACGTGAAGTTGGGGATTCTGCCGGACTACGTGCGTAAACATCGGCCTCAAAAGTAGTTGCCAACATCGCCGCCGCCGAATTCTTGCGGGAAATCGTTTGACAGGGGGGCAAACGGGCTATAGATTTCGGATAGATGTTCGTGTGCCCGCCCACGGGGGACCCGTGGGCCACGTCCAGAGTTCCACATCCGTGATTGGCGGGGGGAAAGGCGGCTGGTATGCGCAGGCGTTTGGGCTTCACATTGGTCGAGTTACTGGTCGTCATCGCCATTATTGCATTGTTAATTGCAGTATTGCTGCCGGCATTGAAGCGGGCCAAGGAGTCGGCCCATCGCATCCAATGCGCCTCGAACATTCGACAGATTGTGACGGCAGCGGTCCTATATTCGGAAAGCAATCGGGCGGGGGTTTATATTCCGGTCGATCCCCGCGGCGAGGACAGCATGATGGGGCTGTATCCGAAATACTTGACGAAGTTGAGCGTGGCGGTTTGCCCCAGCACGAAGAACCGAGTGGAAAAGGCGGAGCATTTGCTGAATAACGCGCCAACGGCCGAGGATGATGGATCAGCCCTGCCTGCGACGGACTATCGACGGCACAGCTACGAGATGCGGAACTGGATCTGGAAGAACATCCGATTCCCCGACGGCCGAATGGAACCCGTAGATCTGGTCAAGAGCAGCAAGAACATCCGCAATGCCTCAAAGGTATGCCTGGTAACCGACGCTGATGATGATCCGGGTATCAACAACTGGCCGGATATCCGGAACAACCATGGCGTTGAAGGGGTGAATGTGGGCTACTGCGATGGGCACGTGGAATTTGTACGCACCGGCCGGCCCTTGTTGGAGGCGTTCGTAAACGGCTACTACAACCCCAACCTGCCGACTGAGATCTACGCCAAGTATGGGTTGTCATTCACGGGCAATGCATTTCGATGGACGCGTTAAGCGTAACGGAGCATCGGAGTGACGGAGTGTCGGGGTGAATGCATGCTCTGTTGCCCCGTTACTCCGTCACTCCGCCACACCCGGCACATTGTTTAGTCCGATCCCTCCAGTTTGACGAGTTTGTTGTAGAGGCCGAGGATGAGGAACGTGGGAGCCCACTGGCCGACGAACAGGGCATCCTGGGATCGGCCGGCCATCTTGAGGGCAAGCGAACCGATGATGGAGCCGCCAGCCGCCCAGAGGAAAGCATCGGACGGCAGCTTGGCGGTCTGCTGTTCGATCGCTCGGGCGACCGCGCCTTCTCGGTGCTCGGATCGGGTCATTCGCAAAGCCATAATGCCACTCCTTGCGCTAAAAAGGTGGATCGCAGCCGCCCCGAACATCGGCGCGTGCTGCGGGGTGCTCGGCTGTGCAAAGCAGGTGCCAGGCAGCAGGCTTTAGCGAGTGAGCCTGGGGCTGTGAAAAGACCGGCGAATGTTGCATTTCCCTACTCCCTGGGATGCCAGGGGCCGGGCATAATTCTTGCTTATGCCAACGATTCTTGTGGTTGAAGATGAGGCCGCCACTCGCAGACCCTTGGCCCGGTTGCTGCGGAACGAAGGGTACACGGTCGCCACAGCCGTGAATGCGTATGAAGCAATGGCGGGCATTCGCACGCTGAAGCCGGATCTGATCCTGATGGATGTGGGGATCCCGCCGATGGACGGGTTGACGTGTTTGATGCTGCTGCAACAGGAGGACCCGGCGAACCGGATTCCGGTGATTCTGGTGACGGGGTTTTCGGACGAGAACACGATTGCGCGGGGCCAGCAGATGAACGTGAAGGCCCATCTGGTGAAGTCGCAGTTCACAGTCGATGAGTTAATGGGATTGGTGCGTAAACACGCCGGACCGGCGCAGGCGGGGGCGTCGTCGTAGGGAGAGACCTAGGCATCACCGCAGAGGGCAAGCCTGGGGAGGCCGAACGGCAAGGTCGGGTCTGGGAAGTGTCAGAACCTGATGGAACGTTACAGCTGGTCTGGCAGGTTGTGAAGGAGAGGGCTTTGCGCGGAAAACCCGCCCCTACGGGGCGCCGCTAAACGGGCATGGGGGAGCAACGGGAGGGTGATGGACCACTGGCAGCGATCCCAGTTCGCTTTATGCCGGGGTGTTTTGCCGTATGATCGGGGGTTATGCAGGAGTTGCCGCTTCCCATTCCGCTTCTCTTGGGTGCCTTGGGGTTGGTGCTCCTGCTGGCACTGCTGATCACGTTCTTTCGATCGAGCACCAAGCCGCCCTACCAGCGACGGGAGGATTTCCTGTCGGCGGCAGAGCTGAATTTCTTCCGGGCGTTGGAAAAGGCAGTGGATGGGGACTTTTACATTTTCCCCAAGGTGCGGATTGGCGATCTGCTGAGCGTGATTGAAGGCACGGAGAATGCGAGGGGATGGTTTGCGCGGATCAGCCAGAAGCATGTGGATTTCGTACTGGCGGAGCAGGAGAAGGTGGTGCCGGTGCTGGCGGTGGAGTTGGATGATTCATCACACGAGCGGGCCGATCGGCAGGAGCGGGATGAGTTTGTGGACTCGGCGTTGGCGGCGGCGGGGTTGCCGATTCTGCGAGTGAAGGTGTTGCAGGAATATCCGGTGAAGGAGTTGGCGGCGGCAATCCGGGAGCGGGTGGGGGTGCATGAGCGACAAACGCGGTAAACCACGAAGGGCCACGAAGGAACACGAAGAAGATTGCGGATGAACACACGCGGGCGAGACGCCCGGTAAAAATTTTTCCGCCACGGTTGGGGCACGTGGGGGAACGACGCCCGGGTTACTTTGTGTGTTGGTTGGGTTAATCGACGCGGCGGGTGGGTTGGGAGAGCCATTCCTGG
>JBLNDH010000415.1:0-17827 GCA_050261455.1 Bacillota bacterium | reverse complement strand
AGCAAATCGGATCGGAAACGATTCAATTGCCGCCACGGGCTTTGGTCGGGCTGGTGGTTTGTTCGCGGAGCAACGACAGCATCTGCACGGCGACCTTTGAGCATGTGGTGGTTACGGGGGGGATCGACGATCGCGTGGTGTCGAGTGGCCCGGGGGCATTTCGGGGTGTGAGGCTGCGTCAAGGAAGCCTGGTGGGGGGGCAGATTCGGGGGTTGAGCGATTCGGCGGTTCGCCTCTGGCGCGATCGGGAGATGTCGGTTCCGGCCGCCGAGGTGTCCTATGTGCAGTTTGCTGCCATGGGGGCGAACCTGGCGGCGAAGCTGCAGGCCGGGCGCAAGGGGGTGCTGCTGGCCAATGGGGACTTTGTCGAAGGGGATGTGGTGGGGATCGAGGACGGCAGGCTGAAACTGAGTTCCGTGTTGTTCGGCCTGCAGCGGTTGGAGATGGGCCGGGTGGTGGCGGCGGTCTTGCGCGAGCCGGCCTTGGCTGCGACACGATATGAACTGCGCGTCGCGGATGGCTCGGTTCTTCTGTCGGATCGCGTTTCCGTGGACGGCGGCAACCTGAGCGTGGAGGTGCCTGTTTTGGGTGTCCTGCGGTTTCCAGTGAGCCAGGTGGTGGAGATCCGGGCGGGGGAGACGCGACTCCGTTCACTGGCGGAGATGAAGCCGGCCAAAGTTGAAACCAAGGACTCGGATGCTGCCGGGCCAGGATATGTAGCCAACGGGATGATTCGTGGCGTGCCGATGTCGCTGGGGGGACAGGCCTGTGCGCGGGGGATCGGCCTGCAGGCTGGAACGAGCGTGACTTATGCTCTGGACGGGGGATACAGTACGCTCATGTTCCGGGCGGGAGTGCCTGATGGAGTGCTGGCGACGGCAACAATCCGATTTGTCGTCCTGGGCGATGGGAAGGAACTTTACCGCAGCCCCGACCGAACAGCGGCCAATGATCCGCTGGCGGTGACGCTGAAAGTGGGGGGCGTGAAGGAACTGATGCTGCGGGTGGAGAGCCTCAGCGCCGAGGTGCCTGGTGCGTGCGGCCTGATTGGTGATCCGGCATTGTTAAAATAGGGGAATCGGTTGCCCGATCTCTCCAGGTTCTCCATCTTCGCGTCAAAGGGCTGGAGGGTGTTTGCGGACGTCAGCAATCCAAAGAAAAAACAAGAAAATGTTGTATTACTTGCGCTGGATCATGTAGAATCCTAATAGTGCAGGGGCTGCGGTGTGGGTCCGTTTGCGGGAAAGATCAGGATCCAGTCCGAGGCCACATTTTCAGTCCCTAAATCATGTTGTTCGGTTGTATGGTGCCTGCTCGCTGCATCGCAACGTCCCTATGCGAAGCGATCATCTCTCAGTGAGTGGGCCACAAGAGTGCTTATCTGCACTTCAGTTCTGTGTGTGGGAGGATCTATGTTGTCTGGGACGGTCAAGTGGTTTGACGTGAAAAAAGGGTTCGGCTTCATTCTCAGTCCAGAAGGCAAGGATGTTTTCGTCCACTACTCGAGCATCGAGGGGGATGGCTTCCGCGCCCTGAAGGATGGAGAGAAAGTCGAGTACGAACTGATCGAAGGGCCGAAAGGACTGCATGCCAAGCACGTTAAACGGCTTAGCGTTGCAGCGACAGAGCGCGAGAAGGTCACGGTTTGACGAGGTGACCAACGCCCCGGTCAACGCAGTGGCGTTGGTCGGTAGACGTGACATAACAAGGGCGATCAGCACAGTCTGTCAAACCAGGCCGTGCTGGTTCCGTTTTGGGGGAACGTGCCCGGGGCATCGACCCGCGGGGCCGTTTGCGGTATCACTTACCCTTCTATGGAGTCATTTGCTGGGGGATTGCTGGCCGGTTGGTTCAGCGCGCTGGTGGTTTGCGCGTTTGGGGTGGTGTTGGCTTTTCGCCACATCAGTCGAATCCAGGATCGCGTCAAACAGGCCGAGCGCCTGGCTGAACTGGGGACGTTGACGGGGGGATTGGCGCATGAGATCAAGAATCCCCTATCGACCATCCAACTGAATCTGCAACTGCTGCAGGAAGACCTGACGCCGGACAACCCCGCCTATAGCCGATTGGTGAACCGGTTGAACACCTGCGAACGAGAAACCAGTCGGCTGCGCGACATCCTCGATGATTTTCTTCGCTATGCGGGGAAAATGGAGTTGGAGCGCAAGCCGGTGGAGTTAAACCGACTCTGCGAGGACTTGGTGGACTTCTTTGTGCCGCAGGCCCAGTTGCAGAAGGTGCAATTGCGCCTGAAACGCGGGCCCAACGATGTGGTCGTATCGGCGGATGAGAAACTGCTGAAGCAGGCCGTGTTGAACCTGATGCTCAATGCGACCCAGGCGATGCCCAATGGGGGCGAGTTGATCCTGGCTGTTTCGCAAACCCCGTCGGAAGCGGTGATTGAGGTCATCGATACCGGGACGGGGATTCCGCCGGAGACAGTCAAAAAGGTCTTTGACGCCTATTATTCAACGAAGAAGGGGGGAACCGGGCTGGGGTTGGCAATGACCCGGCGAATTGTACGGGAGCATGGCGGCCGAGTGGTCGTCACCAGTGAAGTGGGCAAGGGTTCGGACTTTGCCCTGCGGCTTCCCCATTCATAAAAGGGATTGGGGATTCCGGTTTGCAAATGAGGGAATGAAGACGGCTTATGGCTGATTCACAGGTAAACAAAGCGCAGATTCTGGTGGTGGATGACGAGCAGGACCATGCGCAGGTCATGTGCGACGCTTTGCAGCGGCTGGGGCATCGGTGTGATGTGGTCTACAGCCTGCCTGAAGCGCGTTCGCGGCTGGAGAAGAAGCGCTACGACGTGGTTGTGACCGACCTGGTCATGGATGGCAGCAAGGATGGTTTGGAGGTTCTGCGTCTGGCCAAGCAAACGGAGTCGGCACCGCCGGTGTTGCTGGTGACGGCCCATGCCGATATTCCCACCTGCAAGCAGGCGATCAGCGAGGGGGCCTATGACTATATTGAAAAGCCGTTGGACCTGGAGTTCTTCCGCATGCAGGTGAACCGGGCGGCGGAGAAATCGCTGCTGCAGAAGCAGAATCAGGTGCTGCAGGAGCAGTTGTCGGGGGAGGCGGGGTTTGAGGGGATTGTCGGGACCAGCATGGCCATGCGGCGGGTGGTGCAGACGGCCCGGCAGGTGGCGGCCAGCGACATCCCGGTGTTGATCACTGGGGAAAGTGGCACGGGCAAAGAGTTGGTGGCCCGGGCGATTCACCACAACAGCCGGCGGCGGAAGAATCGGCTGGTGGCGCTGAATTGCGCAGGGCTCAGCGAGAGCATCCTGGAGGATGAGCTGTTCGGGCATGTGCGCGGGGCCTATACCGGCGCCCAGACCGATCGCGAAGGGCGGTTTGAGCATGCCGATGAAGGCACGCTGTTCATGGATGAGATCGGCGATATGCCCGCGGCCATGCAGGCCAAGCTTCTGCGCGTGCTGGAGAATGGCGAAGTCGTGCGCCTGGGGTCCAATGATCCGGTGAAGGTGGATGTGCGGCTGATCAGCGCGACCAACCGGCATTTGGAAGAAATGGTGGCGGAGAAGCAGTTCCGGGAGGATCTGTACTTCCGGATCAAGGGCGTGACGATCAATATTCCGCCGTTGCGCGATCGCCGGGAAGATATCCCGCTGCTGATCCACTTCTTCATGCAGAACGCGGCGGAGAAATATGGCAAGAACATTGAGGGCCTGACACCCGAGGCGCAGCAGGTGTTGATGGCGTATTCCTGGCCGGGCAACGTGCGGCAACTTCGCAATGTGGTGGAGAACATGGTGGTTTTGTCCTCGGGGAGCAAGCTGGGACTGGACAGCCTGCCGGCGGACATTCGGCCGGCCCAGGAACAAAGCCTCGGCGAGATGAACAACCTGGTGGGCATCAGCATCACCCAGGCGGAGAAGGAGCTGATTCGCAATACCCTGAAGATGGTCAACGGCAACCGCGAACAGGCGGCGAAGCTCCTGGGCATCGGCGAGCGGACGCTGTATCGGAAGATTAAAGAGTACGAACTAACAGAATGACGAAATCCGAAACCCGAATGCCGAATCAATGACGAATGACGAAATCCGAATGACGAAACAGAACCAAAACTCGCAGGACGAAAGGGTGAGGGTGGCGATGCGCATTGGCCATGGGTATGACATTCACCGGCTGCAGGCGGGGGGGCGAGTGGTGGTGGGGGGGTGGCGGTGGCGGAGAATGTGAGTCCGGTGGCCCATAGCGATGGGGACGTGGTGATTCATGCCATTGTCGATGCGCTGCTCGGGGCGATGGGGTGGGGGGATATTGGGGAGAAGTTTCCCAATAGCGATCCCCGGTGGAAGGGGGCGGCCAGCCGAGTGTTCCTGGAAAGCGTTTATGGCGAGGTTCGGCAGGCAGGCTATCACCTGGTGAATCTGGATGTGACGATCATGGCGGAAAGGCCGAAGCTCAAACCCTTCAAGCCGCAGATGATCGAAAAACTAAAAGAGATCCTCGGCGGCCAGATCAATATCAAGGCGGGGACGAACGAAGGATGCGATGCGGTGGGGCGGGGGGAGGCGATTGCGAGCCATGCGGTGGTGTTGTTGGCGGGGAATGCAGGTGAACCACGAAGGGCCACGAAGGGACACGAAGAAGAGGCCGCAGATGGACGCGGATGAGCGCAGATAAAGAGTGGACGGGCGGGACGCCCGGGCTATGTTTTTGGCCACGGATGGGGCACGGATGATCTTGTGATGGTAGAGAGCCTGGCTGAGGTGAGAAGCACTGCTGGAGCTGGATGGGCGAGCCGCCCAATGCCACGGTTTTGTTTGGGCGCAGATGAACGCCCATGAGCAGCGCACGGTCGCCTCGCCTACAGTATTGCGTGTTACAGGGTTGGGTTGGTTGTGGTGGGGGTGTGTCGGAAATTCAAACAGGTCTTTAGAATCCCAGAACTATGAGCCTTCGCGTATACAACAGTCTGACGAAGCAGAAAGAGCCGTTTGAGCCGGTGCAGCCGGGCAAGGTGGGCATGTACCTGTGCGGGCCGACGGTCTACAAGTCGCCGCACATCGGGCACATGGTTGGCCCGGTGATCTTCGACGCCATCAAACGTTACCTGCAGTACAAAGGGTATCAGGTGACGTGGATCGTCAACATCACCGACGTCGAAGATAAGCTCATCGACGCTGCCCAGAAGCGCAACGCCACCGTGCAGGCCTTGGCCGACAAGCACACGGCCGAGTACATGGAAGCTCTGTCGCTGCTGGGGGTCGATTCGATCGATCGCTTCCCCAAGGCCTCCGAGCATATGCAGGAGATCATCGGCATCTGCCAGCGGCTGATTGCTCGTGGCCATGCGTATGCGGCGGAGGGGAACGTCTACTTCAATGTGCTGAGTGATCCGGATTACGGCAAGCTCTCGCATCGGAAGGTCGAGGAGCAGGAAGCCGGCCTGCGGGCCGTCGAGGCGGCGGGCAAGCGCAATCCGGCGGACTTTGCCCTGTGGAAAGCCGCCAAACCCGGCGAGCCGACGTGGGATTCGCCCTGGGGCAAGGGCCGGCCGGGCTGGCACATCGAGTGCTCCGCCATGTCCATGAAGTACCTCGGCGAGACCTTCGATTTCCACGGCGGCGGCCTGGATCTGCTCTTCCCGCACCATGAGAACGAACTGGCTCAATCCGAGTGCGCGACAGGCAAGCCATTCGTGAAATACTGGCTGCACAACGGGCTGACCCGCATCAAAACCAAGCTGGCCAGCGGCGAGTGGGCCAACGAGAAGATGAGCGGCAGCATTGGCAATGTCGTCTCGGCCAAGCAGCTCATCGATGAGCATGGGGCGGATCTGCTGCGATACCTGCTGCTCAGCACGCATTACCGCCGGCCGATCGAGTTCAATGATGAGGTGATCGCCAACTCCAAGAAGGGCTTGTCCGTCTTCCAGCGGTTGCTGGAACGCATGGAACGGATCACCGGTGGCCCGCTGGCGGATGATGCGCCGGATATGGATCAGGCGGCATCCTCATTGGCCGATGCCGATTTCGCCAAGGCGGTCTTGAGTTTCAAGGCCAAGTACGTCGAGATGATGGATGACGATTTCAACACGGCCGGCGGGATTGCCGTGATGCATGAGTTGGCCGGGGAGATCAATAGCTTCATCGAGAAGAATCAGCTTGAACGTGACAAGCAGCCGCAGAAGGTTCAGGCGGCTGCGGCAGCGACCGTCACCTTGCGCAAGCTGGGGCAGATTCTCGGGCTATTCCGGAAGGGCGTGGCCGCGGCGGAATCGTCGAAGGATTCGGCCCTGGTTGACCAGTTGATGCAGTTGTTCATCCGCCTGCGGCAGGAAGCACGGAAGAGCAAGGACTTCGCGCTGGCCGATGGGATAAGGAAGGGGCTGGCGGAGATCGGCGTCACGCTGGAAGATCGGGCGGATGGGACTTTGTGGAGAAAAGAATAAGAACAGTAGCCAGTAGCCAGTAGTCATTAATAGCCAGTGGGTAGTGGTCAGAAAGGCGGATGAAGGAGGTGGGCAGTGTCATCGAGGGACTACCGCGATCTGGTCGTATGGCAGAAGGCGATGGATTTGGTGGAGGCGGTGTATCGGGCAACGCGCAGTTTTCCAAAGGAAGAGGTATATGGTCTGATGGGACAGTTGCGGCGATGTGCTGTATCGATTCCTTCGAACATCGCCGAAGGGCAAGGCCGTGGTACCGACAAAGAACTTGTGCGGTTTCTGCACATCGCTGCCGGGTCTCTCTGTGAGATGGAAACCCAGGTGATGATATCTCGACGGCTGGAACTTCTGGATGCTCATGTCGGTGAGGCCCTGCTCCAGCTTGGCGCCGAAGTAGGCCGCCTGCTGAATGGGCTGATTCGTTCCAAGGCTTGACTGCTCCTTCTTCGCTCTGGCTACTGACTACCGGCTACTGGTTACTAGATACCATGCGAATCCTTGGCATCGATCCTGGCTTGCGAATCACCGGCTATGGGGTGGTGGATTGGAAACTGCTGCGCCCGGCGTTGGTGGCGGGGGGGGTCATCCGGCTCAATGATAAAAAGCCTGTGGCGGATCGGCTGGTTGAGCTAGAGACGGAATTAGAGAGTCTGTTCGAAGAGTACAAGCCGGATATTTGTGCGGTGGAGCAGCTCTATGCGCACTATGCCCATCCGCGGACGGCCATTCTCATGGGACATGCCCGCGGGGTGATTCTGCTGGCGGCGCAGCGGCGGGGAATTCGCATCGAGGAGTTCGCGGCCAATCGGATTAAGCAATCGGTGGCCGGCCACGGACATGCCGCCAAGGTGCAGATGCAGCGGGCGATCCAGGCTTATTGGAATCTGAAAGAGCCGCCCGAGCCGCCGGATGTGGCCGATGCCCTGGCGGTAGCGCTGTGCTGCGGGCGCTATGTGGCGGAGCAGCGGATTCTGCGGACGTGAACCACGAAGGCCCACGAAGGAACACGAAGAAAGCAGGCGGGCAGATCGGATGTTTTTCTCTGTGTCCTGGGTGTGCTCAGTGGCAAAAGAAGCACCGGGGACGATAGAATGGTGCTAACATCGCTCAAACACGCTTGCCAATAGGATGGCTTGTGCGGGTAAGCGGCTTACGATCGAGTGAATCATGATCTCAGCAATTACTGGCCAACTGCTTCAAGTGGACGAGGGCACCGTGGAATTGCAGGTGGGGCCGATCCTCTGCGAATTGCTGGTGCCGGCCTCCGACGTCACCGAACTGCAGGCCAGCCTGGGCGAGGAAATTACCCTTCACACCATTTTCTATCTGGAAGGCGATGCCGCCCGCGGCGGCGGGTTGGAGCCCCGGCTGATTGGCTTCCTGCGGGAGGACGATCGGCATTTCTTCAACATCTTCACCACGGTCAAAGGCATCGGCCCCAAGACCGCGCTCAAAGCGCTTACCGAACCCGTCGGGCGGATCGCCCAAGCCATCGAATCGAAGGACACGCGTTTTCTGGTTCACTTGAAGGGCATTGGCAAGCGAACCGCCGAGCTGATCGTGGCGGAACTCTCCGGCAAGCTCACCAGCTTTGCCCTGGATCATGGCGAGAAAGCCGGCGTGCTCGTATCGCGTCGCAACCCGGCCGAGGAGGATGCCATTTCCGGCATGGTCAACCTGGGCCTCTCGCGTGTCGAGGCTGAGGACCTGCTCGAGCGTGCCCGCCAGAACAACCCCGCCCTCAAAACCGCTGATGCATTTCTACGCGAGATGTTTCGCCTTCGCGCCGTGCGCGCCTAGTATGTTAGCGTGAAGTACGGTATGGTATTTCAACAGCAGGGGAAGTCTACGGACTCTCAGCAAAGCCCACGGACTTGTGCCGTAGGGCGTTAGCGTGAGCTCTACGGGCGTTTATGCGCCTGGCGAGCGTTTTCCCCTGTGAATCGTGCCATCACCGTACACTGGCGTGTCCCTGATGTTCCTGCACGGTGCTTGTGATGTTCATGTCGATCGCTAAAACAATCGTTATGCCCCGAGAGCGCATTGTCACGGCCGAGTCGCAGGGAGACGATGAAAATCGTTTTAACTACGCGCTTCGGCCGCAGAATTTCGACCAATATGTGGGCCAGGAAACACTGATCCGCAAGCTGCGGATCGCGGTCGAGGCCGCCAAGAGTCGCAACGAGCCGGTCGAGCACGTGCTGCTGCACGGCCCGCCGGGCCTGGGCAAAACGACGCTGGCCCATGTAATCGCCAACGAAGTCCGTGCCCAGGTGCATGTGACCAACGGGCCGGCGCTGACCAAAGGGGCGGATCTGGTCGGCATTCTCACCAAGCTCCAGCAAGGCGACGTGCTCTTCATTGACGAGATTCACCGCCTGCCCGCCGTGGTGGAGGAATACCTCTACCCGGCGATGGAGGATTACAAGGTCGATATCACGCTTGATGCCGGGATGCATGCGCGGACGATCACGATGCCGCTGCCGCCGTTTACGCTGATTGGCGCCACCACGCGAATCGGCCTGCTCACGGGCCCGATGCGCAGCCGCTTCGGCATCGCCAGCCACATCGATTTCTACTCGCCGGACGCCTTGCACAAGATCCTGCGGGCCAATGCGGAGTTGCTGAAACTGGAAGCGGATGAAGAGGCCTTGTGGGAGCTGTCGCGCCGAAGCCGGGGTACGCCCCGCATCGCCAATCGCCTGCTGCGGCGAGTGCGGGATTACGCGGCGGTTGAAGCGAAGGGCAAACTCACGGTTCTGGTGACCAAGGCCGCGCTCGACTTGGAAGGCATCGACAACCGTGGGCTGGACGAGCAGGATCGGGCGTTTCTTCGCACTTTGATCGAGATCTACGACGGCGGGCCCGCCGGTGTGGAGGCAATCGCCGCCACGATGGGCGAAGAGGTCGATACCCTGGTGGATGTGATCGAGCCCTATCTGCTGCAAACAGCCTTGGTGACGCGCACCCGCCAGGGCCGCCGAGCGACCAAGACGGCCTATGAGCACCTGGGCCTGAAGTATCGCCCGCCCAAGGACCAAACCGATGCGGATCAAGGGCTGTTCAACGGATCGGAGTCGTAGAACCTCTGACCGAACCTTACGCCGGGTTCGAAGCTACGCGACGACCCGGATTCTCTGCTGATCATTGTTCTTGAGAACCCCATGGACCTTCTGATCCGCAGCGCCCGCCCGGAAGACATCCCCGCCCTCGTCGATTTCAACGCCCGCATGGCGTTGGAGACGGAAGACCTGATGCTGGATCTCGCCACGCTCGACGCCGGCGTGCGGGCCGTCCTCACCGATCCCGCCAAAGGCCTCTACTTCGTCGCCGAACTGGATCGCCGCGTGATTGGCCAGCTGCTGATCACCCACGAGTGGAGCGACTGGCGCAATGGCGACATTTGGTGGATCCAGAGCGTCTACGTTCACCCCGACTACCGCCGGCGGGGTGTGTTTCGCTCGCTCTACCGTCATGTGGAGAGCCTCGCTCGCCAATCCGGCGTGGCGATGCTTCGCCTCTACGTTTACGAAACCAACACCGTTGGCCAATCCACGTATCGTGGCCTGGGCATGCGCATGTCGCATTATCGGGTGATGGAACAACGCCTCGATTGACGGCCAATGCTCGCCTGCAATTCGAGCCGGGCCGTCCTCGGCCCCGGTCTTCACTCGTCAATTACAGATTCCGCAGATACGCCAATCCCTCCATCGCCGCCGTCGTGCGCTTGGGCAGTTCGATCGGGTCGATCGTGATCCACCCTTGGAATCCCGCATCATCCAACGCCGCCAGGAGCTCTCCCCAGTTGCTGCTGCCTTGGCCGATCATCGTCGGCTTGGTCCGGCGATCGGCTCCGCGAATCGCATCGCGTGCCCGCACGTGTCGGACCAGCGTCCCTACGCTCGAGAAGACTTCGTCGCTCGGCCACTCGTCGCGCAACATCGCGACGGGATCCAGATCCACCGCAAACCAGGGGCAATGGGCTGCCTTCAGCGCCCGCTCCAGTGCGGCAAAGCTGGACAGCTCGCTGCGGAACGCGAGTGTTACGCCGAAGCGATCCGCCTGCTGGCCGAGTTCGCTCAGCACAGCATCCACTTGGGCCAGGAAATTGGGATCCACCGAAGAAGGCATCGCCTGCATCGGCGTCGCCTCGGGCGCCGGCGCGGCGATCAAGCTCGGCGGCAAAATGATCCGCCCAGCCATCTCCGCCGAAACCGCCGGCTTAGGCTTGGGCATGCGAGGGGATTCAGGTAAGGCTCCCAAATCCACGCACACCAGCCGCGTTCCCAGTCCGGCCGCCCCTTCCATGACCCGGCTCAGCGTCGCCAGAACGCGATCAACATCGGCCCCCAGCGAAATTCCCGCCGGCCCGATGTCCGCCCGCAATCCCACCAGTTCCTGATCCTGGGCTGTCAGCAGATGCCGGAAATCCCGCCGGCCCGACTGGCTGAGGTTGGTCAGATCCACCCCCTGCGCAAAGGCCTCGAATACCAACCCACCAAATCCCGCCCCGCGTGAAAACCGCGGCGCCTGCCGCACATCCTCCGACAACGCTGCCGCTACGACTGCAAATTTGAGTGTTTCCCTGCTCATAGTAATGATGCTCGGTTAATCTCCCGCGCCATCATACTTCATCCCCATAAGCCGGAAAGCGCCCAAGACAGACCACAACATCGCCTAGCGGGCGATCTGAGCATAGGCAATTGATTTCGGAGTAACGCCGATTCCAAGCCGGGCCGGAGCATAGCGCAGGTCCGGGGCATCTTTGATTTCCCCAGATTTCGTCCACCGCGCCATTCAGCATGCCCATCGATATCATGAGTCCGTCCGCAATGGTAAAGATTTCTGCCGCATTTGGATGATCTGACGCCTCCTAATGGGTGGTAGAGCACACGGAGTTTGGATCACGTGCAGTCGGATGCGCAACTTGTTCAGGCCGTTCTGAGCGGCGATCGCGCCGCCTACGGTGCCCTCGTGCAACGCTACCAGCGGGCCGTCTACGCTGCGGCGCTGGCCGTCCTGCACGATCGCGACGCCGCCCAGGATGCCGCGCAGGATGCGTTCGTCATCGCCTTCGAAAAGCTCGGCTCTCTGCGCGATCCCGGCGCATTCGGCGGCTGGCTCCTCATGATCACAGGCCGGCATGCGATGCGCCGGTCGCGATCGCCTTTGCGTTGGGTTCCCATCGATGCCGCCGATGAACTGCCGGCCGATTCGTCCGATGCCCATGGCCAGCTCGACGAAGCCGCCCAACAAATGCTCGACGCCTTGGGCAGACTCCCCGATCACGAGCAACGTGTGCTGATGTTGCGGTACTTCGATGACCATCCGGTTGCTGCGATCGCGCAGATGACCGGCCGGGCCATCGGCACCGTTACCAAGCAGATTTCCCGTGCCTTGCAGCGGCTGCGGGATCGGCTGAAGGAGAAGAACCCATGACCGACAACCAGAAGCTGGAACAGGAGCTGGTGCGGCTGGGGAAGACGCTCACGCCGCCGCCTTTCATGGCCGATGCCGTCATGCGTCGCGTCGAAGCTTTGCCCCTCCCTCAGCCGACGTTCAACACCACCAGGAGATGGCTCATGCGCACGTCGATCGGACTGGCCGCGGGTTTGACGATCGCCACGGTTCTCTGGCTGACCTTGATGGGCAGTTCCACGCCGCTGTACGCCCAGGTGGACCAGGCCTTGAAGGAGGTTCGCACGCTGCACGCCGTGGCGTATGTCCGGGACAACGGCCAATGGGCGCAGAAAGGCGAGATCTGGTATGAGCTTGGCGTCGGCATCGCTGTTGCCGAGAAACGCGCGGGCCGCCTGCACCGCACGGTGGATGATGGAAAAACCCTCGTCCAGCAGGTTGAAGGCGAGCAACCTATTTCCGAACCCAGCAAGCTCGATTTCCATTCAATGATGACCGAGGCCCTGAATCTCGGTGCCTTCCGTGACAACGTCGATCGCGACCCAAGCGGCGACCGGCCGATCCAAGGCACTCCATGCAAGTCGTTCCTTTCCCTTGAGCTGCGACAGCAGGGCCGCGAAGGGCATCGGTTCTGGATTGATACCAACAACTGGGTCCGCCGAATGGAACGGGGGGTGTTCCGCGAAGGGCAGTGGCAGCCCAACAGCGCCCTCGAGGTGGCATACGATGTCCCGATCGATCGATCCCACTTCAAGGTTGATCTGAGTGGGCAGAAGGTAATCGAGCCGCAAAGAGCGCGAGACGCACTCCTCTCGCTGGATGGAGCCCTTTTCAAGACGGAGAAGATGGGCCTGATCTTCGCGGTGCACCAGGTGAAGCGTTGTGAAGGCAATCTCATATTCACCCTCTGTTCCATTCGCCCCAGTGTGGAAACGCGCAAGCAGTATGGGCGGAGCCGCTGGGGAATCTACCAGCAACTGTGCGACTACCAACTGGATGGCTCGTGGAAACGAATCAATGGCGAGGAGCGATGGTACCAGCCCTGTCACTTGGCGAGCCTGGATCCCAATGAGCTGAGTGCCGAAGGCATCTACGCGGGCTGGTGGCTGCTGATTCCCAAAGGCGTCTGGCGCGAGAAAGTCCAAACATGGGAAGTCGGTGTCAACGTTTATTGCAATGGACCGCTTGGCGAGGATCTGCAGAAACAAGGCAAGCCATGGCACGGCACGTATCGGGACCTGGCATCGCTGCCCCTGCCCGATGCAGAGACATCGCTGCAGAACCTCGTGGACAATCTCCATGCGGATGCCAAGACGCTCAGCACGCCGATATCGATGGTGCACCTGTATTACGCCACCGAGAGATCAGCCAACGGCGAACTCTTCCGGCGATCAGCCCTTCCGGGCAAGCTGTCCAAGGAGAAATTCCTCGACGAAGTCCGTCGTGAGATTGAGTACCTGAAGAAACCGCTGCAATAAAAAGAAGGGCCCTTGTTCATCCATCGAGCCGGGCCGTTCTCCGCCCGGATTCAATTGCAGAGCGCCACGCCCGCCGCCTCAATCTGATCGAGGATGCTCAGATACATCGGCGTAATATCCTTGACCGGGCAGCGAGCATCGATGGGGAATCGCCGATTGATCGCATGTAGATGATGCACCGGCCAAGTCCCCAGGTGTTCGCCCCAGATGGCGCTATTCACGGAAACCAGACCATCATTCTCGCCTTCCCGCCGGCCGATGATCCGATGCCCCAGCCGCAGATGCAGCGGCACGCGATCGGGCGGACAGGCCGTCGAGATCGAGAAATACCGCACGCCCGGCGCATCCGGCACCGCTTCATTGAACCGCTGGGCCGCCGCCAGGGTCAGGTCGCTGCCGCCTTTTACATCCAGCCGCAGCAGGTTGCACAACGGCAACCCGAATCGTTTCATCGGCGTGTTCTCCACCCAGAAGTCCGCCATGGGGCTGCCCCGATGCGGCGTCGCAATCGTCACCAACGCCGCCACGTGCTCCGCCATGCCAAGCTGGCTGAGCAGGTAGCGCCCATCCAATCCACCCATCGAGTGGGCGATCAGAATCGCCTTCTGCCCGCCATGCTCAGCCAAGAAAGGCAGCATCGCCTCCTTGATCTGCTGTGCCCGCCGGGCAATGGAAGCCGTCGGGTGTACCCCCGGCGTCAGCACCGGGTGGCCTCGCCTGGCAAGGGCTCGCCCAATGCCCCCGCCGAAATAATGAATCGTGATCGGCCCCAGCTTCAGCCGGCTATACCCGAAAATGCCATGCAGCAGGACGATTGGACACATGTGGCCATACCCCGGAAATGAGCCCAACGCATCAAAACATCACTCACGCTTGATGACCGAAATCCTACAGAAGTATTTGTAGATAATCCACTTACCGATGGTTTTCGCCTGCACCCACGTAGCCCGGGCACCCTACCCGTACGCGTTCTTCCCAAACTGAATCCTTACATCTGCCGGTTTGGCAAGAGGCTCCAAAGTCTGTACAGTAAGCCGAATTTTCGCTGAACGGTATAGCTGAACGGTAATACAGATGCCTCGACGCACTGATATCAATACGGTCCTAATTATTGGTTCTGGGCCGATCGTCATCGGCCAGGGTTGTGAGTTCGATTACTCCGGCGTCCAAGCCTGCCGGGCCTTAAGAGAAGAAGGCTATCGCGTGGTGCTGATCAACAGCAATCCCGCGACGATCATGACCGATCCGGAATTCGCCGACGCCACTTACATTGAGCCGATCACTCCCGAAGCGGTCGAGAAGATCCTGGCCCGCGAATCCAAGGGATCGCACCCAATCGATGCGGTATTGCCCACCCTCGGCGGGCAGACCGGGCTGAATACCGCCGTCGCCTGCTACGACACCGGGATTTTCACCAAGTACGGCGTGCAGATGATCGGCGCCAACCGCGAAGCCATCTACCGCGGCGAAGACCGCCAGGTCTTCAAAGACCTGATGATCAGCATCGGCCTCAAAGTCCCCCGCAGCGGCGTCGTCCACAGCATGGAGGATGCACGCAAAGTCATGCAGGACATCGGCTTACCACTGATTATCCGCCCGGCTTTCACCCTCGGCGGCACCGGCGGCGGCATCGCCTACAACGTCGAAGAATTCGAAACCATCGTCCAGCGTGGCCTCGATGCCTCCCCCGTCCATGAAGTCCTCATCGAGCAATCCGTCATCGGCTGGAAGGAATACGAACTCGAGGTGATGCGCGACCGCAAGGACAACGTCGTCATCATCTGCTCCATCGAAAACATGGACCCCATGGGCGTCCACACCGGCGACTCCATCACCGTCGCCCCTGTCCAGACCCTCACCGACAAGGAATACCAACGCATGCGTGACGGCGCCATCGCCGTCATCCGCGCCGTGGGTGTCGAAACCGGCGGGTCCAACATCCAGTTCGCCGTTAATCCCGAAAACGGCGAGATGGTCGTCGTCGAAATGAACCCGCGCGTGTCGCGCTCGTCGGCTCTGGCCTCCAAAGCGACTGGCTTCCCCATCGCCAAGATCGCCGCCAAGCTCGCCGTCGGCTACACGCTCGATGAACTCCCCAACGACATCACCCGCAAGACGGTCGCCTGCTTCGAGCCGACGATCGACTACTGCGTCGTGAAGATCCCCCGCTGGACCTTCGAAAAATTCCCCGATGCCGACGAAACCCTCACGACTCAGATGAAGAGCGTCGGCGAAGCCATGGCCATCGGCCGAACCTTCAAGGAAGCGCTGCAGAAGGGCATCCGCTCCATGGAGGTCAAACGCTATGGCCTGGGCCTCGATCGCAACGACAAATGGCTCAAGGCCCAGCGAAATCCCCACCTCGCCGAGCCCAAGATCCCGTCGGGCGCACCCACCGGCACTCTCCCAGCTACCGCTCGGGCCGATCATGCTGACCAGGGTGCCGAGCATGAAAACAACGATAAGCCCACCCAGGGCGAAGTCCAGGTCAGCCCCTATCCCATCCCGGTGGAGAAGCTCCGCCGCAAGCTGGCCGTCCCCAGCCAAGGCCGCCTCTACTACATCCGCTATGCCATGAAAATGGGCTGGACGATCGATCAGATCTACGAACTGACCAAGATCGACCGCTGGTTCCTGGCCCAGATGAAACAACTGGTGGAGTTCGAAGACCGCGTTTTCCAGAAGGACGTCTGCGCCGCCGCCGTCAAGTTGGCGCTGGATGCGACGGTTGATCCCGCCTTGGCGGAAATTGTCGCGCCCGTGCTGCGTCAAGCCAAGCAGTGGGGCTACAGCGATTTCCAACTGGCCACCGCCTGGAATCTCACCTGGCAGACCACCCGCAAACTGCGCAAGAGCCTCGGGATCCTCCCCGTTTACAAGCTGGTGGATACCTGCGCCGCGGAGTTTGAAGCCGCCACTCCCTATTATTACTCCAGCTACGAGAACCCCTATCGCCAACTGGGCACCCAGAACTCGGCACTCAGCACCACCGAGGACGAAATCCGCCTCTCCTCCAAATCCAAGGTCGTCATCATCGGTGGCGGCCCCAACCGCATCGGCCAGGGCATCGAATTCGACTACTGCTGCGTACAAGCCGCCTTTGCCATGGCGGACCTCGGCTACGAGTCGGTCATGGTCAATTCCAACCCCGAGACCGTCTCCACCGATTACGACACCAGCGACCTGCTCTTCTTCGAGCCGCTGACTCACGAGGACATTCTCAACATCTGCGAGCGTCTCAATGGCCGGCCGTTCTCCCAACCCGGCGGATATCTCAAAGGCGTGATCGTTCAATTCGGCGGCCAAACCCCGCTGAATCTCTCCCGAGGTCTGAAGGACGCCGGCGTCCCCATTCTCGGCACCACCGTCGAATCCATCGACGCTGCCGGCGACCGTGAACAGTTCCGCTCGCTCCTCCAGAAACTCGGCCTGCGTCAACCCGAAAACGGCATCGCCCGCAGCGTGGCCGAAGCTCGCGATGTCGCCCGTCGGATCGGCTACCCCGTCCTCGTACGCCCCAGCTTCGTGTTGGGCGGCCGGGCGATGGAAGTCGTCTCCGATGAAAGCCAGCTCAACATCTACATGGCCCATGCGGTCGAAGCCGCCGGCACCGGCGCCGATGCTCGCGCCGAATCACCCATCCTCATCGATCGTTTCCTCGACAACGCCATCGAAGTCGATGTGGACTGCATCGCCGACTACGACCCCACCGGCAAATCCTCCCATGGCCGGTCCATCGTCATCGGCGTCATGGAGCACATTGAGGAAGCCGGCATTCACTCCGGCGACTCCGCCTGCGCCTTGCCTCCTTATTCGCTCTCCAGGAGCATCGTCGATCGCCTCAAGGAGCAGACCCGGGCGCTGGCCAAGGCGTTGCGCGTCTGCGGCCTGATGAACGTCCAATACGCCATCCGCGATGGCGAGATCTATATCATCGAGGTTAACCCCCGCGCCAGCCGAACCGTCCCCTTCGTCGGCAAGGCCACCGGCATGGGCTGGGCCAGAGTTGCCGCCAAAGTCATGGCCGGCGTCACCCTCGACGAGCTGAACCTCCAGGAACTGCCCGATCCCAAGCACACCTCCGTCAAGGAAGTGGTCTTCCCCTTCAACAAGTTCCCCGGCGTCGACGTCATCCTTGGCCCGGAAATGCGCAGCACCGGCGAGGTCATGGGCATCGACCAGAATTTCCCCATCGCCTTCGCTAAGAGCCAGATTGCCTCCGGCACGATCCTGCCGACCAGTGGCAATGTCTTTGTCACCGTCCACGACCGCGACAAGGCCCACATTATCCCTGTCGCCAAGATGCTTGTCGGCCTGGGATTCACCCTCATCGCGACCAGCGGCACCTACGCCGAACTGACGCGCCATGGCATTCCCGCCACACGCATTAACAAGCTCAATGAAGGCCGCCCCAACATCAAAGACTACATCAAGAACGGCCAGGTCCAGCTCACCATCAATACCCCCACCAAGAAAGGTCCCAAGACCGACGAATGCAAGATCCG
>JBLNDH010000414.1:0-4309 GCA_050261455.1 Bacillota bacterium | reverse complement strand
CCTCGCCCGGTACTCCGGGAGAGGGTCGGGGTGAGGGTTCAGAGCCAGGTGTACACCCAAATGGGAACGGCTCTAGTGCAGCAATTGTCTTGCCTGATCCTGCGAGGATAGTACACTCCCCTTTCATGGACGAAGATCGCGAATCGATCGATTGGTCCGGAGTCATTGCTCAATTCGTTGTTGGCGTGATCGCCGGGGGCGGGGCGGGGTTTCTTGGTTACCTGAGCGGTGGTGGGAGCTTGTGGCTTTGGATTACGATTCCGGCACTGCTGGCGGGCATCCTTGCGGCGATGTTTGGCGACCGTTTCTGGGTGAACTTCGTCAAGTTCCTTTCGGGCATGTAATAATTGCCGCGGAAAGTCAATCCAATGCCGCCAGACGTAGCTTGGCTTCGGCGAGGTTGGGGTCCAGTTCCATGGCCTTGCGGTACTCGGCTTTGGCTTCGGCGAGATGGCCTTGCTGTTCGTGGATGGCGCCCAGATTGTAGTGGACCTGGGCTTCGGGGAGGACGGCCTGCAGTTGGATAATGGCTTGCGTGGTTCGCCCGGCACGGGCCAGCATCAGCCCATAGTTCACGCGGCAGGGGTTGCTCTTGGGGTCCTTGGCGATCCCCTGTTGGTAGGCCTCTTCAGCCTCTTTGGTGTTCCCGGCCAGCTCGTGGCAGAAACCCAGATTGGCCCAAGCAACAGGGTCGTTATTGGTTTCCTTCAGGTAGATCTGCCAGGTGGCGACGGCGTCGGCATAGGAGCCGACCTGCGCATAGACCACGGCCAGACGAAACAGGCTGGGCAGGTGGTTCGGTTGGATCTTCAGAGCCTCGCGGTACTGCTGAATGGCGGTGGTGGGATTGCGCTGGCTTTCGGCCAATTGGCCAGCGGCGTAGCGTGTCTCGGCGGCGATGGGCGGATCCTCGCTCTTTTCAAATCGCGCATGCTGGGCATTGAGCGACTGGACCTCGGAGTCGGGAAGCTTGGTGATGGCCGCCGCGTCGGGCTTGGCATCCTTGGCGCAACCCGAAATGCAGACCGCCCCCGCCAGCAGCACGCCAACGATCGCTCGCGTGAATATAGCCATGCACGATTCCTGTAAAGCCGTATCGGTGGTATCGGCTGGGCAAGGGAATGGGTTCAGTGAAAGCGACAATGTCGTATAATCGCACTGCGGAGTGTATTGCGCCAAGCACCGCCGGGCAGGAGCAGGAACCGCAAACATGCCGACCAGCAGCGAGACTTACTGGAGAATCAGCCGGCTGAACCGCCTCTTTGCCGCGGCAGCGGTGCTGTTGCTGATCGTGCTGGTATGGGTGATCGGGCACGATCACGATCGGCCGTGGCGAACGTATCAGCACAGTGCACGCACCTGGGAGAACGCGATTCGGGGTGATCGGGTTGATCCTGCCAGCGTAAGGCCGGCGGAGCAAGTGCGGCAAACCGTCGTCCGCGAAGTGTTGACCGATCTCTCGCTGGCCAAGGTGGAGACGGTGGATCGGTGCATGACGTGTCATGTGAACATCGATCGGCCGGAGTTCACGCAAACGCGTCTGACTCAGTACCTGGAATCGCAACTGGCGACGGAGAGTGCGACGGCCCAAGCGGCACTGGATTTTTGGCGGGCCTGGGCGGCGAAGTTGCTGCCGGCTGCCGAGCAGCGCCGGGTTCGGTCCGTGGCGGATATCCGTGAGGCAATTCGTCAACGGTTGTCGTCGGAGACTTTCAATCGGCTCGAAGATCGCTATTGGCATGCGTTGCTCGCGCAGGTCAATGTCCGGCGTGCGGAGAAGGGGCTTGAGCCCTTGGATGCATCACCCTTGATGTTGGCACACCCGCGGCTGGACTTGTATCTCAGGTCGAACAGCCCGCATCCGCTCGATGTCGTCGGGTGCACCAGTTGTCACGACGGCTCGGGACAGGAGACGAATTTTGCCCTGGCGGCCCACACGCCCAAGCCGATCTGGGTCGATCGAGAAAACGGCCAGCCTGTTCTGCCTCAGCAGATCAATTTGCCCGCATCAACGCAGCCCAGCGATCATTCCGATGAAGCAACATACACCGACCCGGCAACAGGCCAGTCGGGAACCGCCATCCCTCAAGCCCGCTTTTGGGCCAGGCGATTTGGGCACGAATCAGCGGCCCATCTGGAGCAGGCCCATCGCGATTGGGATCGGCCGATGCTGCATAGCGACTATCGTCAAGCCGCCTGCGCTCGATGCCATGAGAGCATTCACGAAATCCGCGATGAAGCGCCGCTGTTACACGAGGGGAGGGCGCTGTTCGCCCGGCTGGGATGTGCGAATTGTCATGCGATGGATCGTGTCGCGGTTGAGGACAAGCCGTGTGTCGGCCCGGACCTGCGACACATCACCCGCAAGCTCTCGGCGGCGTTCATCCAATCCTGGATCTGGTCGCCGAGGAGTATCCGGCCCGGCACGCGGATGCCACACTTTTTCGGACAGGAGAACAACACCGGCCCGGAAGATGTGCAACGCACACAGCACGAAGTGCGGGCAATGGCGGCATATCTCGTGCAAACCGCCACCGTGCCATCCTTATCCGCACCGATGCCCGGGGTGTCGGAGGACTCGCAGCAGTTGGCTGCGCGAATTGCCCGCGGCCGAGCACTGTTCATCGGCTTGAGCAATGCAAAAACGGATGCTCCGAGCAAACCCGGCGGCATCGGATGCCTTGGGTGTCATACCAATGCCAACGAGACGGGCCAGGCAATCACCCAATCCTTTGGGCCAGAGTTGGGCGACATCGGGACCAAGTTGCTGCATGGCGGACGCACCAAGGCCGACGCCCGACGGTGGTTGTGGCAGTGGTTGATGGATCCTCGACAACACAGCGCCGCGACGCGCATGCCGCAGTTGCGATGCACGCCAGAGGAAGCGATCGATCTGGCCGAGTATCTCCTGGCCCTCAAAGGCAACTCGCCAGCGGCTGTTGAGGGAGTAGTAATCCCGGATGACGTGGAACAGGGGCGTAAGCTCATCGTTCATTACGGGTGTACCAGCTGCCATGCGATCAATGGCTTGGAGGGAACACCCAGCCCGGGACCGAATCTGTCGGATTGGGGCCAGAAACGTGTAGACCAATTGGATTTTGGCACGCTCAAGTCGCAAATCGAGCCCACACGCATGGCATGGATGGATCAGAAGCTGAGGAGTCCGCGTATCTACGATCGCGGACGAATGGTGCCAACCCTGCAGAAGCTTCGCATGCCGAAGTTTGAGCTGAGCGATCGACAAATCCAGGCTTTGATCACGTTCGTCATCAGCAATCGCGATCGCCTCATCGCACCGGGGTTGCTAGCCAGGGCAAATACTGCGGAGACTCAGACGATCGCACGCGGCCGGCAGATTGCCGAGCGGTACAACTGTGTCGGGTGCCATCGCATTGACGGGCCAGAGCCGGCGATCCAGCAATATTGGCTGAGGGGGTACTTCGACGAGGCTGATCTGGTCATTCAATCGCCGCCGTCGTTGCGTGGGGAGGGCAGCCGGGTGCAACACCAATGGCTATACAACTATCTCAGGCATGTGGAGAGTGAAGGGATCAATGGCCGCATCCGGCCGATCCCGTCGATTCGCATGCCCAGCTTCGCCCTGAGCGAGGAAGAGACGGCTGCGGTCGTGGCGTATTTCAGTGCGGTGGCTCGCCAGGAATCGCGGCAGCTGTCACGACACCTGGAGCCGCTGCTGCGCAATCGAACTTGGCCGGAGGACAACTGGTATCAAGACCCCCGCTTTACTGAGATTGCGGGGTTCTTGAAAGGCTGGGCGATCGCCAATACTTCGCAGAAGCCGATCGATTTCGTCGCCGGGAGCGACCCGCAGCCGCTGACAACGGCCTACAAGACCGCCCTCTACGATGGCCGTTTCATTACACGCCTCTTTGATGCGCCGTATCCGTTCGTTGAGCGATCGCAGATAACCCTGTTTGGACGACAGCTAGCCAAAGGGGAGGAGTTTTACCACCGGCTGCAATGCCAGACCTGCCATGTCCTGGGCAACGAGGAAGATGGGCGGGTGAACCCTGCCCCACGCGGACCGAATTTGTCGCTGGCGCATCGGCGCTTGCAGCGGGCTTGGGTCCGCCGCTGGCTGCAGGACCCGCAGGTCATTCGGGCCGATGCAGTCATGCCCAGTTTCTTCTCGGGCCGAGGGATCACCAGTCCGGTTGAACCTGCAAAGGTTCAGTTTGACCTCAATGGGCTGCCGTACATGCTGCCGCCGCTGACGGCCGAACAGATCAAGCAAATCCAGGCAGCCTTTGGCGAAACAGTGGATCAGCAGACGCAATTGCTCCTGGAC
>JBLNDH010000413.1:0-6654 GCA_050261455.1 Bacillota bacterium | reverse complement strand
TGCACGCGGAGAAGAAACGAAGGGATTGGGGCACAGAGAAGAATGGATTCAATGGGTTTCTCTGTGTTCTCCGTGGCATCCTTCTACTCGCGTTTTCTTCGCGTCTTCGCGAACTTTGTTGTCGAGCACGAACCATCGCGAGAGACGACACTACTTTTCTAACTCTCCCTAACTGGCCGCACACAGTCGTTTTTATTCTTCGCGATGTCCAGCGGAGTCGGGCAGTTCAGGTTCGCCATTTCACATCGGCGCGGGCGTTGAGCGGGTGCTTCCTGGCCAGGGTTTCGATGGCGCGGCGGTCTTCGTCATCGAGGTCCTTGGGAACGGCGATGCGAGGGACGACGAACTGGTCGCCGCGTTGGCCATTGCGTTCGATGCCCCGCCCGCGGATGCGGAGCTTGGAGCCGCCGTTGGTTCCGGGGGGTATGGTGAGGGTAACGGGGCCATCGAGAGTCGGGACGGTGACCTTGGTGCCCAGGAGGGCTTCATAGAGACTGATGGGCACATCGACGTAGACATCCATATCTTCGCGACGGAAGTAAGGATGGGGGGTGATGCGGGTGATGATATAGAGGTCGCCGGTGACCCATTGATTTGATGGCCACGCCCCCTGAGGCGGACGCGGCTGCCATCTTTGACGCCAGCGGGGATTTTGACTTCGATGGTTTCGACTTCACCATCGCGGCTGATTTGCAGGGGGAGGGTTGTGCCGCGGGCGGCCTGCTCGAAGGTGAGGCTGGCGGCGTGCTCGATATCAGGGCTGACTTCGGGCGTCTCGGCGCGAGGGCGGGCGCGTGGGGAAGGGCGCGGGCCTGCCCCGGCGGCGCGGCCTCGGGCGCCGAAGAGCTGTTCGAAGATGCCGCCGAGGTCGCCGAGATCGCCGACGTCGAAATCCTCGACGGAGACGCCTGGTCCGGCTCGCCAGCTGCGGCCACGGGCACCCCGGCCGGCGCCTTGTTGGGCCCGGCGGAAGGCTTCGAAGGGATCGACCCCGGCACCGGCTCCCGGGGGTACACCGACACCCGCATGGCCGAACTGATCATAGTTGCGGCGTTTCTGGGGATCCGAGAGGACGTCGTAGGCTTCCTGGGCTTCTTTGAAGCGTTCCTCGGCCTGCGGATTACCGCGGTTGGCATCGGGGTGATATTGACGAACCAGCTTGCGATGAGCTTTCTTGATCTCATCCTGCGTGGCGTTGCGGGATACTCCTAGAACATCGTAATAATCGCGCTTGGCCATATTATCCTAACCGACACCTCGGTTGTGTCTCGGAAGTGGTTTTGAGAGCCCCGAATATTCCACGGCAGCGCCGTGGGCTTTGGGGGTTCTGGAACCATTTCATAGAACTCATTTGCAGACCCAAGCTTACCGCGGTATTGGCCGTCGGCGGGAAGGGTTTGGCGACGAGTTCTTACGGCCTACGACTGATTATCGTATGACAAGCGGTCGTGGTCGATCTAGGATTTTAGCACAGCAAGGCCGACGGAAGAATGCAGCCAACGCGGGAGTTTACATGTCCGCAGAATCATGCCCGTTACCGAGCGAACCGAGGTCCGAGGAACAAGGGGCGATTCAGCGAATGCTCGGGGCGAAGCGTATTGGGATCGTCGGGCTGAGCGATGATCCGGGGAAGGCGAGCTTCGGGGTGGGGCAATATCTACAGCAACAGGGGTACGAGATCGTGCCGATTAACCCGAAGGTGCAACAGGTGCTGGGGGTGCGGGCATGGCCCTCGTTGGCTGCGTTGGACCGGCCGGTGGATATGGCGTTGGTGTTTCGGCGTAGCGAGTATTGCGCGGATGTGGCGAGAGAGGCCATTGCGGCGGGGGTCAAAGGGATCTGGCTGCAGAGTGGGATTCGAAATGAGCAGGCGAAAGAGCTTGCCAAGCAGGCGGGGGTCGATTTTGTCGAGGATCGGTGCATGATGGTGACCCATATGCGGCAGAAGGGGTGAGGGCGGGAAGTCTTGCGGACGGACGCAGGGATGAATGTCTGGGCTTAATGGGGGCGGGCACGCCGCCAGTGGCAGCCGGCGGATGGGGGGAGGTGGGAACTGGTCGGTGGGGGTCGCCGGTCCTATCATTCGATGGTCAACCATTGGAGAACGATCGAGATGAGCCATCCGCGAGCGATGTCGATTGGTCAGTTGAAAGAGACGGGTTATCAGCCGTGCTCGGTCAAGGATGAGCTGCGGCGGAATTTGATTGTCAAATTGCGGAATGGCGAGGAGCTATTTCCTGGAATCATCGGATATCGGGAGACGGTGATCCCGCAGGTCATCAACGGGATTCTGTCGAAGCATGATATGCTTTTTCTGGGGCTGCGGGGGCAGGCCAAGACGCGGATCCTACGGATGCTGCCGGAACTGCTGGATGAGTGGATTCCGGTGCTGGCGGATGTGGAGATTAACGACGACCCGCTGCGGCCGATGACCAAGACGGGCAAGCGGATCGTGGCGGAGCAGGGAGACGATGCGAAGATCGAGTGGGTGCATCGCAGCGATCGCTATCACGAGAAGCTGGCGACGCCGGATGTGACGATCGCCGATTTGATTGGGGAAGTGGATCTGGTCAAGCACGCGGAGGGCCGATACCTTTCGGATGAGGGGACGATGCACTACGGGCTGATTCCGCGATCCAGCCGGGGGATTTTCGCGATCAACGAATTGCCGGACCTGGCGCCGCGGATTCAGGTGGGATTGTTCAATGTTCTGGAGGAGCGGGATGTGCAGATTCGGGGGTATCCGATCCGATTGGATCTGGATGTGTGCTTGGTCTTTTCGGCGAATCCGGAGGATTACACGAATCGGGGGCGGATTGTAACGCCGTTGAAGGACCGGATCGGGAGCGTGATTCGGACGCATTATCCGGAGACGGTGGAAGAGGGGATCCAGATTGCGGAGCAGAATGCGTGGCTGGAGAGGCAATCGAGCCCATCGGCGAGCGGGGTTCGGGTGGAGATGCCGCGGTTCATGACGGAAATCGCCGAGGAGATCGTGCGGCTGGCGAGGTCGAGTCCGCACGTATCGCAGGCGTCGGGGGTTTCGGTACGGACGAGCATTGCGAACCTGGAGACAGTGATCAGCAACGCCGAGCGACGGGGCATCATGGCCGGGGAGACGCGGGTGGTGCCACGGATCAGCGATTTGAATTATGTGGTGGCGTCGAGTCGGGGGAAGATTGAGATGACGCTGGCCGAGGATGACGGGGCGGAAGACAAGCTGATCAAATCGCTGGTGGGCGAGGCGGTGAAGGCGGTATTCGCGCAGTATGCAGATGCGGACGATTACGAGTCGATCATTGAGCAATTCAGCGGCAATCTGACGTTTCCGGCAGGGGATGAATTGTCGGCGACGGAATTTGCCGCGAATATGAAGGCGATCAAGGGGTTGCCCCAGGCGGCGGCCCGGCTGGCCAAAGCGATGAATCTGAATTCGACGGACGAAGGCGTCCTGTCGGCCGTTGGCGAGTTCATCCTTGAAGGGCTATACGTCAACAATCGATTGAGCAAGTACAACGCACGCGGCAAGACCTTTTTCCGCCGTTAGACGTAGTACCAGTCAAGTTAGCGCGTGCCGCGGTACGGGCAAGCGTTTCTGGGGGCATGAGCAGGCACAATTTGATGAGGTCGGATACCGGCTTGAGGCACACACTATCCAATCGCGCCTGGATTCCCTGGTTTGTGTTGGGAATTGCGCTGCTGGCAACCGCAGCGGGAACGTTGTATGTGCATCAGATAAACCAGCACATGGAGCAGGCGCGGTTTCAGGTGGCGGTTCAGGATGCCCAAGACAAGATCAACGCACGGATTGAGACGTACGTGAGTGTGCTGCGTGCGACCTGCGGGCTGTTTGCGGGCAGTGAGACGGTGAGTCGCGACGAGTTTCACGCGTACGTCGAACAGCTGAGGTTATCGGCACAGTATCCGGGCATTCAGGGGATTGGGTTTACGCAACGGGTTCTGCCGTCGGAGAAGGATGCGTTCATCGCGGAGATGAATCGGGAAGGGGTGACGCGGCTGGAGGGGGATCGTGTTGAGCCGTTCGGGATCTGGCCGGGAACTCCGCGGAAAGAGTATCACGCAATCGTGTATTTGGAGCCATTGGATCGTCGCAACCATACCGCGATCGGGTACGACATGTTCACGGAGCCGACGCGAGCGAGGGCGATGGCGCTGGCGCGGGACACGGGAGCGGCGGCGATGTCGGGGAAGGTTCGACTGGTGCAGGAGATCGATTCGGACGTGCAGGCCGGTTTTCTGATTTACCTTCCGGTGTACCGGGGCGGCACGGTGCCGGCAAGCGTTAAGGAGCGTCGCGAGAAGCTGGTGGGATTTGTCTATAGCCCGTTTCGGGCTGGGGATCTGCTGAAGGGGATTCTCGGGCACGGTCCACATTCCAATATCGAATATGCCATTTACGATGGGCAGGCAGTGGAGGAGGAGAGCCTGCTTTATTGCTCCAATCCCGAGGTCATGCATCAGGAGCCGGGACAGGCGCGCAGCACGACACGGGTGATCCAGTCGAACGATTCCACGTGGAAGGATCGGCCGTGGACTGCCGTATTCACCACGAGCCCGGAGTTCGACTCGCTATCGGGGAGCACGCTGGAGCGATCGGTGCCGATCGCGGGGTGCTTGATCAGCGGAGTGCTGTTCTTTCTGACTCGGACGCAGGCGAGGGCTTTGGCGGAGCGACAGCGAGCGGCGGAGGAACGGCTGAAGCTGTTGTCCCGGGAGCAGGAGGCCAGGCACGAAGCCGAGCGAGCGAACCGCCTGAAGGACGAGTTTTTGGCGACGGTTTCGCATGAGCTGCGGACGCCTTTGAATGCGATTCTCGGTTGGACGCAGCTTCTGGGATCGGGCAACGTGGACGCGAGTTTGATTCGCGAGGGGCTGGAGGCGATCGATCGCAATTCAAAAGCCCAGTCGCAGTTGATCGAGGATCTACTGGACGTGTCGCGGATTATCGCGGGACGGTTGCGGCTGAGGATTGAGAAGACGGATCTGGCGGGGGTCATCGAATCGGCGATTGATACCGTTCGGCATGCGGCCGAGGCGAAGGAGATCGAACTGGTGAAGGAATTGGATCGGTCGGTCGATCCGATCATGGGTGACAGCGTTCGGCTGCAGCAGGTGACATGGAACCTGTTGTCGAATGCGATCAAGTTCACGCCGCGAGGGGGGCGGGTGGAGGTTCGGCTACAGCGTGCGGGCGATTGCGATGTGGAGCTGATCGTGCGTGATAGCGGTCAGGGCATCCCCGCGGAGTTCCTGCCGTATGTGTTTGATCGATTCAGCCAAGCGGATACGTCGAGCACTCGCCGGCACGGGGGTCTGGGATTGGGGCTGGCCATCACGCGTCACCTGGTGGAATTGCACGGGGGGACGATTGAGGCTTACAGCGACGGGGTGGGCAAAGGGGCGATGTTTACGGTGCGATTGCCGATCCACAGCGACGGGAGCAATGCCACGGGACGGGAGAGCGAAAAGAAGGTTGGACAGGCGATCAAGTGCTGAGGGATAGGCAAGTCCCCCAAGGCGAGGACGACTGGGCCCTGCGGGCCACCGCGAAGCGGCGTGGGGGGCAACGGGTAATGTTTTGGGCTGTCAGGGGATCAGGATGATTTTGCCGTGAGTGGCGGGCTCGTAGATTTGCTCGTGGGCGCGGGGGGCTTCGGGCAGGGGCAGGGTCGTGCCGATGATGGGGCGCAAGGTGCCGTTTTCCAGACCCGCAGTGATGGCCATGTAGATGCCACGGAGCTCCTCGTCGGTGGCGTTGGCCAGGGACATGCCACGGATGTCGGTATCGCGGGCCATGGTGTTGCGAGGGTCGATTTCGATGGTATCGCGGCTACCGATGACGACGACGCGGCCATGGCGAGCCAGGGCGCCGAGATCTTTGGCGAGATTCACATTGGCAAGCATTTCGAGGATGACATCGACGCCACGGCCGTCGGTGATGTGCATGAGCTGCTGGAGGTAATCGGGCCGGGTGTGGTCGAGGACATGATGGGCCCCCTGCTCGGCGACGAGTCGCCGGCCCTGATCGGAACCCGCGGTGCCGATCACGGTCATGCCAGCGGCACGAGCGAATTGCACGGCTGCGGTCCCCACACCGCCGGAGGCTCCATGGACCAGAACGGTTTCCCCGGCGTGGGCGGCGGCCCGGTGGAACAGGCCACGGTATGCGGTGGCATAGGGGATGCCCAAAGCGGCTCCCTGTTCGAAGCTGCAGTTCTTGGGAAGGGGATGGACCTGGGATTCCTTACAGAGAGCCAATTCGGCATAAGCACCCGTGATTGAGCCGGAGGTATAGACGCGGTCGCCGGGTTTGACGTGCTTGATGCCCGGGCCGACTGCTTCGACTAGCCCCGCGACATCAGTGCCGGGCGTGAAGGGGAATTCGCGTGGGCCATACTTGCCGGCGCGAATGTAAGTTTCGACGGGGTTGACCCCGATGGCTTTGGCCCGGACAAGCACTTGGCCATCGGTTGGGCGTGGATCGGGAACCTCTTCCAGCTTCAGCACTTCAGGATTGCCAAATTGATGAACTCGAATGGTTCTCATGTTTTGCTCCGTCGGGTTGTGATGCAACTGGCGTGCATTGAACCATGAATGTGAGGGGAGTTACAGGGAGAAAGATGGAGGGGGCGT
>JBLNDH010000412.1:0-4864 GCA_050261455.1 Bacillota bacterium | reverse complement strand
CGAGGCTTGTGAGCGAATCATACTCGGCTCGGTCGAAGCTTCGCCCTGCCCAAGCCGGAAGCCAACTCCGCAGCGTTGGCGTACTTTTTGAAGTGGAGACACGGGCAGCCCCCGTGCCATTGAGCATGTTCACAGGAATCGTCGAGAAAACCGTCAAAGTGATCAGTGCCGCGGATGGCCCCATGTTCCGCCGACTCATGCTGGGGATTGATTGGCCTAATGTGAGCCTGGGCCAGAGCATTGCCGTCAACGGAGTATGCCTGACCGCGGCCGTGGTTGAAGCCGGGCGAGCCGTCGGATTCGACGTGATCAAGGAGACGCTGGACAAGACCAACCTCGGGCTGCTCAAGGCCGGTGACTCCGTCAACATCGAACGCTCACTGCAGATTGGGGACCGGATCGATGGACACTTCGTCCAGGGACATGTGGACGGGGTGGCGAAGCTGGTAAAGACCATCAGCAACGAAAACGAAGTGCGGCTGACGGTCGAATCCCCCAAAGACCTGGCCAAGTACATCGTGCCCAAGGGTTCGGTGTCGATCGATGGCGTCAGTCTGACGGTGGCAGCGGTTTCGGGCAGCCAGTTCGAGGTGGCCCTGATCCCGACCACGCTTAAGCTGACCACGCTCGGCACGCGGCCGATTGGCTGGCCGTTTAACCTGGAGACGGATATCCTGAGCAAGACTATTATCTCCTGGCTTGAGCGCCGGGAAGCGTGAGCCGAAGGTAGAGTTGGGACGAATGGATTATCGACCGACCATCGCGATCAGCATGGGTGACCCCGCCGGGATCGGCGCCGAGGTCATCGTTAAGGCTCTGGTGGATCCCCTGCTTCGCCAGCGGGCTCGTTACATCATTTACGGGATGAACGAGATGCTGCACTACGCAGCGGACCTGGCGGAGTTCGATGTGTTCTGGTGGCGGGATCAGTACAACGGCCGGCTGCGGGCGTATCCGCATGATGTGGTGGTGGTCGATTACGATCAGTATTCCATCCTGGGCAACGCGATTCGCTCGCCAAGCAAGATCGGCGGGGAAGCTTCGATGCGGTTCTGCCTCGACGCGATCGAGTCGGCCCAGAGGAAGATTGTCGATGCCGTCGTTACCGCGCCGATTGCCAAGGAAAGCTGGAAGCTGGCAGGGTATCACTTCCCCGGGCATACGGAACTGTTCGCGCAGCGTACGGGAGCCCGCCGGTACAACATGATGTTCACGGGTGGGCCGCTGCGGGTGGTGCTGGCCACGGTGCATCTGCCGCTGCTGGGCTTGTGGAATCGACTGAACATCGGCGCGGTCTTCCAGCCGATCGAGCTCATGCATCAGACCTTGGTGGACTGGTTTGATATTCCCAAGCCGAGGATCGCGGTGTGCGGGTTGAATCCGCATGCCAGCGAGCACGGACAGTTCGGCGACGAAGAGGAACGCATCATCGAACCAGCCATACTGATGGCGCGCGATCAGGGGATCGACGCCACGGGTCCATACCCGTCCGATACGGTCTTTCTCAAGGCCAAAAACGGGCAATTCGATGCGGTCGTGGCGATGTACCACGACCAGGGCCTGATCCCGGTGAAACTCTTGGCGTTTGATCAGGCGGTGAACACGACGATCGGCTTGCCGATCATCCGAACGAGCCCGGATCATGGGACGGCGTTTGACATTGTGGGTCGGAATCGCGCCAACCCCGGCTCGATGCGGGCGGCGATTGAACTGGCGATCCAACTGGCTGTGAGACGCCATGTACGGCAAGCCCAAGGCAGGACAATTCAGGCACAGACGGATACCGACACGGGTATGTAGTCGCCTGCTGATCGCCTGTTGAAAAAAGATCCGGGTCGTCGCGTAGCTCCGAACCCGGCGTGATGGCGAAGCTGCTACTACCTGCTCAGTCGCAGCTCGCTTCCCCAGACGCGGCATACGGTTCATCCGAACACATGTGATAAACCACGGAAAACACGAAGGACACAGAGAAAGAACATCGAGTTCATTCCTCCGTGTCCTCCGTGATCTGCGTGGTAAACAATCCGACTTAGATGAACTTCGTCTTGCCGGGCATTGCAACCGGCGGCATGGGCATTGGGCCCCATTCGTACTTCGCCGGGGTCAGGTCTTCCTTGGAATTCATCGCCTGCTCCCAGGTGATGACCTGACCGGTGTAGGCTGCCATGCGGCCGAGGATCGCCATCATCGTGCTGGTGGTCATACGCACACCATCGTTGATCGGCTTGCCCTCGCGAATCGAGGCGAAGAGCTCATCATGCTCGGTCTGGTACATGTTGTTGGCTTCGCCGGTGTACTTCCACTGGATTTCGCCCTTGATCTCGTGAACGTTGCCACTGGTGAGGTTGCAGACGCCTTTGGTGCCGGTGATGAAGTCATGCACGCCGCTGGCGCAGCCGTCCTGCTGGCGGCAATAGAGGAACCCGCGGGTGGCGTCGGCCCATTCGTAAACAATGGCGAAGTGATCGTAGATATGACCATACGCCGGGTCGATGCGAACCTGGCGGCCGCCGTGCCCAATCGCCTTGACGGGCATCTCGTCCTTGCGCGCCCAGGCCATCTTGTCGATGCTGTGAACCGCCTGCTCGACAATGTGATCACCCGACAGCCAGGTGAAATACAGCCAGTTGCGCAGCTGCCATTCCATGTCGCTCCACTCGGGCTTGCGGCCATGGTTCCACAGGCCACCGGTGTTGTAGGTCGAGTAGATCGAGGTAATGGGCCCCAAGACACCATCGTGAATCCGCTTGAAGGTCTCGCGATGGGCGTAGTGATAGCGCCAGCAGAGGCCCGAGACCAGGGAGAGGTTCTTCTCCTTGGCCAGTTTCACCGTCTCCAGCACCGAACGCACGCCGGGGGCATCAACGGCCACGGGCTTCTCGCAGAAGATGTGTTTCCCAGCAGCAACCGCGGCTTTCAGGTGTACCGGCCGGAAGCTGGGCGGGGAGGTCAGCAGAACCACATCCACATCGCTGTCGATCACCTTCTGGTAGGCATCAAAGCCGACGAAACACTTCTCCGGCGTCACCGCAACCTTGTCGCCGAACTGCTTCTTCAAGCCCTCCAAGCTGCTTTGCAGGCGATCGGAGAACGCATCGCCCATGGCGACGAGCTTGACATTCTTGTCCGCGGACAAGGCTTGAGAAGCCGCACCGGTCCCACGCCCGCCGCAACCGATCAAACCGATCTTGAGCGTCTCGCTGCTGGCGGCGTGCACCGATGATGGTACGACCAACTGGCTGGCCAGCGTTCCCACTGCCGCAGCAGCGGCTGAATGCTTCAAGAACTCTCGGCGGGATGCTCCCTGCGGGCGATTGTCTTGGTTATTCATATAGTCCTTCCTTCAAATTGATCAACCGGTTCACACCCGCCCGACAGGCGGGCTTCAATGTTTACTACCACTGGTATCGCAGAGCGTTTGAGCACAACGCCCCCAAGCGGAAGGGCGACGCTCGCCCTCCCCGAGCCATGGAAGCTATCCGCGATACGGATGCTGCCACGGCGAACGGTATTCACGCTTTAGCAACTTCGCCGCCTCGGGATTTCCGACGATCTGCTCGGCCTTCTCATCCCAGGTGATCTTCGCGCCGGTCTCATAGGCGATCATCGCCAGCTTCACGGTGGCCGTTGAGCGATACGCGTCTTCGATCGTGCACCCGGGCTGCTGACGCGTACGCACCGCCTTGAGGAAATCGGCCATGTGCAGCGTGCCCGCATCGGTGCCGGCCTGGTTCACCTTGCGATCCTTCCCCTTGCCGCGCGGAATCACCACCCAGCGATCGTCGGTCACAAAAACCGTTTCCTTGTCGCCATAGAAGAAGATGCCGTTGGAAATCGCCGGCGTGTACTCCTCGGCTCCCCAGATGCGATGCCGCCAGGTCACCGGGCACTTGGCAAAGTCGAAACTCGCGGTCAGAACATCCGGCGTGGTGATCTTGTCCTTGAAATAGTAAATGCCGCCGCTGGCCTGAACCGTCCGAGGCGTGCTTTCGCCGAGAATCCACCGCGTCGCATCAATCAGGTGAATGCCCCAGTCAACCAGGTGTCCATGCCCCGAGGTCTTCTCCAACCGCCAGGCCATATGCCCCACCTGCGGGCTGTACGAAATCTTTGGCCCCGGCCCACACCACAGATCCCAGTCCAACGACGCCGGTGGATCCTGCGGCATCGCATCCTGCATGCCGGCGGTGTAATGAATCTGCACATCCACCTGGACGATGCGCCCCGCCTTGCCCGCCTGGATGTATTCCCGAGCCTGCTGAATCGCCCCGGCCTGGCGGCGCTGGAAGCCAATCTGGACAATCCGCCCGCTCTTCTTCGCCGCCTCCACCATTGCGCGGCCTTCGCGGATGTCATATGCCAGCGGCTTCTCACAATAGACATCCAGGTTCTTCTCGACGGCCGCGATAAACTGCAGTGCGTGCCAATGCGGCGGCGTCGCAATGATCACCGCCTGCAACCCCGGCACATTCAACAGTTCCGTGTACTGCTTAAATGTCTGCGGGCGATTCCCCTGAAGCTTCTCCAACTTGTCGGCACTGGCTTTGAGGTGCTCGCTGTCCACATCACAGATCGCCACGATCTCCACGCCCCCCACTTTTAGGGCGGCCTGCGCATCGACCATGCCGTACCACCCACAGCCAATGAGGCCCATCTTCAAGGGCGCACTATTCTCCGCAGCATTGGCTGAAAGGGCAGGAATCACTGCGGCACTGGCCATGGCGGTGGCCAGGAACTCCCGACGGTTAAGCTTATCCATAGGCCTCTCCATTTACGCGACATGAAAGCACGTGATGATTGATCACCAGCCAGATGCGATAGCTGTCTTCATACCTGGGGGGGGGGGGGGGGGGGGGGGGGGGGG
>JBLNDH010000411.1:0-12078 GCA_050261455.1 Bacillota bacterium | reverse complement strand
GTCACTGAGCCGCTGCACACCATCACCGGCAAGCAGCGGTTCGGCCTGGTGACGGTCGGAATCCAGCAGTACCAGATCGTAGACATCGGCATGAGGATGCTCACCCCCAGGGAGTTGGCCCGCTGCCAGGGCTTCCCCGATGAGTACGTCCTTACCGGCAGCGTCGAGAACCAGATCGCCAAGATCGGCAACTCCGTTCCCCCTCCGCTCGTGGAAGCCATCATCCGTGCCAACGTCGAGCTTCGCGACATCCGCCATTCTGCGCAGGCCGGTCCTCAGGGCTCCTGGGGTGGCTCATACTGCTCCACCAGGAAATGCGCGGCCTGTTCTCGGTTGACGAAGTACGCCAACCGCTCCAGGCGGTCCAGCACCAGCACTTCCAGCCCTTCTACGTCGTTGTCACCCACATTGACCTCGTAGGAAGCGACCAGCGGTGCTATCTCGTCGGTGAAGTAGATCCACGCGCCGGTCCCGAACCCGGTGGACCAGCCGTCTCCCCACATGACCTCCTCGCCTCGCCGTTCGTAGTAGATGCCCACGAAGCGGGCATGGCCAAAGTAGCCCAGCTTCCGGTCGATCTCGGCGCGGTCCAACTGCCAGACCGGAACGGACCCGGACGGGAGGGCCACAGCCAGCGATCGGGGCTGCTCTTGGCTTGGAGGATGTGGGAACAACTCCATCACGAGACACCTGTTCTCTTGAGCCTGCAAGACCTCATGATTGAGTGCCGCCGTGGAGGGATTCAGCCATGATGTGACCTGCAACACAGATTGTAGCGCTCTCCATGCCGGTCTCCACACGAGAACACGCTTTGCCAAGGGCAGGCATACTCTGACGGGCGAACGAGGCTGGTCCACGGCAGCACCTCATGCGAACAGAGCGATCCCCAATACCCCTATGATTGGATGGAAGGGAACCAGTGGCCCTATGACGCAGAACAGCCAGTCCAATCGACAACCGCCCGTGCCATCACGGAGCGAGCAGTTCTTCGCGGGGTATGTCTGGTTCGCTCTGAAGAACCTGATCGGATGGACGCTGATCTTGCTGTCGTTGGTGGTCGGACCACTGGTTCCGGGGCCGGGGGGCATTCCGTTGTTTCTGATCGGCTTCGCCCTCATCACCTTCCCCGGCAAGCGAAAGCTGACCGCGCGAGTGCTGCGCGGCCGGCGCATCCGGCTACAGCGACGAGCCCTTCTGCTGGCCATTGCGGGGGTTTCAGTGGTTGTGCCCGCCATGATGATGTGGCTCTTCAGCTCGCGGTTGGACTGGCTGGGAAGACTGTACGAACAGGGGCCGCTGGCGTGGGTCATCACTTATCTCCTCGGCGTCGTCATCTTGGCGGCAGCCAGTTGCGGAGCCGTCCTGCTGATGAACCTGCTGCTGCGGGCCATGCCCCCGGTTCGCCGGCGTGTACGACCCTGGCTGCGGCACCACCGCGTTCGCCTGCTGCCGCCGCGCCGCCGACGCCGCCATCCCCACGAGCACGGCACCGGTCCATTCCGCCTCAAGGACGAGATTCTCAGTATCCTCAAGCGGCCGCGCCACAGCACGCACAAGGCTGAGTAGTCCCGCCCGCTCACGATGGAACGCCCGATTCCGTTATACTCCCCGTCCACGCGCGCCTAGGATTGAGTTGGTCGGCAAGACGACCGAGTCAGGGCACGCGACACTTCCGATAGCCTCGCATTCCGTTGCCTCTCTCGCCCTTCCTTCCGTCAGACCAGCATTCACAGCGTTTCCAACGCCGGTCTTGGAGTATCTGGTTACAGGAGCACCAACATGGACACCAGGCTATACGTCGGCAACCTAGATCGCACCTTGGACAGCCATGAACTGTCGCAGCTATTCGAGGAATACGGCACGGTTCACAGTGCCGAGATCGTCACCAACGGCCAAACCGGCCAAAGCAGAGGATTCGGGTTTGTGGAGATGAGTTCAGAAGAAGAGGCCCTGTTGGCCACGCTGGCGTTGGATGGAGGGCAGTGCATTGGCCGTGCTCTCTCGGTCCGCCCAGCCGATCAGGAGGATGATCCGCCCGAAGCACCGGGGCCTCGTCCAGGGGGCTTTGGCGACCGCAGTGGCATACGGGCCGCCTGGGGCAGCCTGTCCTGAATGGCCCGGCAACAGGGATGGGAGGATTCACGATAGGAGAAAGTCATGTCCAGAAAATGCGATCATTGCGGCACTCACATCCGAGGGTTTTTCACCCACACCACGCCCACCGTGCGCCACGAGGATGCCACCGGCTACACCTACCGGTTCTGCTCCGAGGCGTGTGCGAACCAATGGACCACCCAGCGAGAAGCAGCGCCCCGTCCCTCTTCGCGAGCCAACACGGCGCGACAGGAGGAAGACCGGCAGGTCGATCAACGCTGGCTTTCCGAAGGCGGTGCCCTGGGGCCCGCCACATGATCAGACAGATGATGCCGAGACGCGGCCGTTCAGGCGAGAGATTGCCGAGTTGAAGCGGACGGCTGGGTCGGAGACGAAACCTGCGCTCGCTCCATAAAGGCTGTTGCCATTCTGGTGCCGTTCCACAGGGAATCGGTGGCGGTATCTGACATTGCCATACCCTCTCAGCCATCGAAACGCCTGACGCACGGCGTGGCCCCAGCGCCGAGACCAGATCGCCAAGATCGGCAATTCCGTTCCCCCTCCGCTCGCGGAACAAAGTATCCGCGCTAACTACGCTCCTGTTGCGCCCTGCCGTTCCGCATAGGCGCGGGAGGGTGGAGGACATCCATGCCTACGCAACGGGACGTTTCGGTGCCGCTGTTCAATGACACTTACAAGGGGCCGCGCTGGACCTATGGCTTATCGCACCGGCCCCTCGGGTTCTTCAACCAGCCGAAGGGCTACATCATCCACTCGGACCGAAAGCACCCCCGCTTCATGTTCGGCACGGTAGACTATCCGTTCGAACTGCCGGCCGAGGAAGTCAGTGCCTTCCAGTTAGTGAGGGTCGCATGAGCCAGAAACCCATCAAGCTGGACTTCGAGCCGCTGTTCCCCTTGGGCAGGCTTGTCGCGACGCCTGGAGCAATCGAAGCGATGCAGGACGCCAGCGATGAGCCGGGCACATTCCTCTCCCGCCATATCCGAGGGGATTGGGGCGAGGTCGATGCCGATGACAAACGCGCCAACGACAACGCCGTCTTGGATATGACCCGCATCCTGTCCGCCTATCGCACGGCCAAGGGCGTGAAGCTCTGGATAATCACTGAGGCCGACCGGTCCTCTACCTGCATCCTACTCCCGGACGAGTATTAGCCCCGACGGCTGGCGCCATTCCGTGCACTGACCCGTAGTGTGAAGAGGATGAGGGATGGTTGAATCCCCTCCGTTCTCAGCCGTCGATCCGATGATGCACCGAATTGGGCCACTCGCAGGCGGCGACTGAGGACATTCTTACCCTGGAGGCAGAAATGGCACATGAGATCTCGATGGTCAACGGCATCGGGGAGGCGGCGTTCGCCCTCACCCCCGCTTGGCACGGCAAGGGCGTGGTGGTCGATCACGTCTTCAACAGCGAAGAGGCGATCAAGCTGGCCCACCTCGACTGGACGGTCGAGCAGAAGCCGGTCTTCGCTTTCGACCAGAAGAACAACCGGGCGGTCCAGGTTCCCGGCCGCTTGGCCAACGTCAGGAGCGACACCGGCGACGTGCTGGCCATCGTCTCCAGCCGCTACCGGCCGTTCCAGAACTGGGAATGCTTCGCGTTCTGCGACAAGCTGGTGATGGACGGCATCGTCAAGTACAACGCCTGCGGCGCTCTCAAGGGCGGGCGGGTGGTGTGGATGCTCTGCGAGCTTCCCCAGCAGGCTGAAATCGTCGAGGGCGACGTGGTGAAGCACTACGGCCTGCTCTATACCGGGCACGACGGCAGCTTCGCCACCACGATCCAGTCCACCGAAACCCGCGTGGTCTGCTGGAACACGCTCAGTGCCGCCATCGACAGCGCCGAGAGGATGCTGCGGATTCGGCACACCAAGAACATGGACAAGCAGGTGGAGCAGGCCCGCAAGCTCTTGGGCATCGCTCAGGACCAGTTCAACCGCCAGGTGGAGGATTCCCGCAAGCTGGCGGCCGTGAAGATCAGCGATGAGTCCTACCGCGCTTTCCGCGATGAGATTGTGCCCGCTCCTCTCGCCGGCCCCATGCCGCCGCACCGGGATCGCATCCGGGCCATGATCGACAAGCTCTACTTCGAGGATGCCTGCCAGAACATGCCGGGTGTCGCGCGGACGGGCTGGGCGGCCGTGAACGCGGTGACGCACTTCGTGGATCACGAGATGAAGGCCAGGGGCAAGACGGCCGAGCAGAAGTCGGACAACACGCTCTACAGTGTCATGCTCGGCCGCGGCAATCAGATCAAGCAGAAGGCAATGGCGACGGCGACGAGCATGTTCGTCGGCGCATAGCACATAGCGGACGGGCCGGGGACAACGGGCTCCATGTCCGGATGACCGCCGAGAGGCCGGTCACTTACCCGGCTCGCTCCCTTGGTTGGGGCTTCCATGGCCCGACCCCAAGCGGCAGGCGGCTATGAAGTCGAGGCCCTTGATCTCAGTGACCGTCTCAAATCGCACTTCCGGCGGATCGGACGAATACTCCAAGGCCGACAACACCACCCGCATGTTGTCACTTCGCAGGTAGTCCATCAGGCTCTGCTCGTCTCGCCATTCCTGCATCAACAGCACGTCGCCCTGTTCCAGCAGGTCCGCGCAAACGAGACAGCTCACACAACCCGGCATCACGCGGGTCGGACCTACGATCCGAGCCAGTGATCGAACGACCTGCTCGCGTCGCTCAGCCGTCGGGCGTATGCGTGCGCGGAACAGCACCATGCTGCCCATGGTAATGCGTGCCGCATGAGAACGCGAGATTGCGGCATCTGGCGACGCCCCCGCAGCGACACGAGCCGGGCAGGCACCGGCGTCCGCCATTCCGCACAGGCTCGCAAGGGTGTAAGGGGGTCCAATTGGTTTCTTGGAGGGCTTATGGCCACCACAACGCAGATTGATCCGATGGCGCTGCTGGCTGGGATGGCTCAGCAGACGGAGAAGAAGAAAGGTGGCAAGGATGTCAAGCCGCAGATCACCGAGCCGGCGATGGACGCCGCCATCGCCCAGTGGATCGAGGCGGACAAAGAGGCGAAGAAGTGGGATGGCATCCGCACCACGGCCGAGGCGCAGATCCTCGCATTCGCGGCTCCCGCTCGCCTGACCGAGTGCCGGCGCATGGGCAAGGTCGAGTCCACGGTGCGGGTCAACGGCAAGCTGAACATGACCCAGAAGTGCCAGTATTGTGCTGTTTCGATGCAGCACCTGCCGGCGCTGAAGGAAGCCTTCGGCGCGGACGCCGACCGCTACTTCAAGCCCCGGACGAAGCTGGAGCTGACCGAGGCCGCGGCCGAGGACAAGGAGCTTCTGGCAAAACTTATCGAGGCCCTGGGGCCGGCGAAGTTCGCCGCGTCCTTCTCGGTCAAGCAGTTCGCCGAGGTCACGGAGACATTCCACACCGACTTCACCCTCAAGCCCGAGGTCGAGGCCAAGGCCCGGCCGTTCATGGAGAGCGAGATCGTGAAGGCGTACAAGCCGTCCCTTCGCGTCTGACGGCATGATTCACTCAGCCCCCGGCGGTTCTACTGCTGGGGGCTTTCCTTTGCGCCCGCCATTCCGCACAAGCGGAGAAGGATGAGGACATGAGAACCTACTGGTACGCCTATCGGAAGCCGGACGGCTCGATCTGGTACTCACAGTCGTGCGACGGCTCCAAGCGGAGCATGAAGCGCCACATCGAGTACGAGGACAACACCTACATTGCCGGGCCATGCGGCTCGCAGGCGGAAGTCAACCGGGAGATTGCGTCATGGAAAGCACGTTCAGATTCCCAGATAAGCCGACCACCAGCAGCGAAGGCGTGTTGACCACGCTGCGCGACGGAGACTGGTTGGCGCAGGCGAAATACGATGGCTGGCGTGCGCTGGTCGAGTGGGATGGGACGCGGGCGCTGCTGACCAGCCGGCATCAGGAGATCATCCCCGCCTCGCAGACGCTTCTGGCCGAGATCGCCGAAGCTCTGGCTCCGCTCCCGCCGTGCCTGCTCGACGGAGAGTGGATGGGCCGGCGAGATGGGCAGCCGGAATCCCTCTGGCTGTTCGATCTGCTGGCGATTGAAGGCACGTGGCTGGGCAATGTCGGCGCCGCCGAGCGGTTCGCCCGGTTCTGCCGTGTGCCCTGGCCGAAGATCCCCGATCCCGGCCCCAGGGTAAAGTTGGTGGAGTGCGTCACGTCCGGCTACATCGAGTTCTTCCAGTATTCCAAGCGACTGCCGGGGTGCGAGGGGATCGTGCTGAAGCACAAGGACAGCAAGTTCATCGGCAGCGTGCGCAAGTGCGTCGATAATCCGCTGTGGCTCAAAGCGAAGTGGCGAGACGGGGCCGACGGGCAGGTCTTGGTGGCATAAACGATCAGAATGCCATCAACTCCCGCACTACGGCCGCGCGGCGGCGTGCGGTTTCCATCGACACGCCCATCAGCTCCATGAACTCGCTGTTGAGTAGCCCTGGAACGCCGAGCCGTGGACGATCATATGTGCCAACGGCGTAGATGATGCCTGCCGCCCAGCCCAGGGGATCTCCCTTGAGAGGCCGGTCGTTGAGCTTCAACAGGTGGAGCGCTGTCGCCGCTCGCTTCTTCATGACCGCATCATCGGGGCGAGCCTGGAAGAACCGATCCAGGTGGGCGCGGCAAGCCGACTCAAACTCCGGGGACATGATCTCCATCGGGACACTCCTGCAAAAGCATGAGTCATTATGCGCTATGTCCGGCCGGACGCTCAGCAAAATCCGAAGACGGCGCCATTCGGCTCCGCCCGTTCCGCATGAGCCTCAGAAATGGAGTCATAGTCATCCGAGACAAAGGAGAACCATGCCACGAAAAGGACCACAGGAGTACGTGCTGGTCATCAACCGGCACGAGGATTCGCCAATCATCTCGACGCACCACGACCCGAGGGAGTTGGTGGGCCGGCTCATTGACTGGATGGGCAACGAGATCGAGCGGAAGTACGGCGGCGCGCCCTGGATTGGATACAGGAAGTTCTTGGCCGAAGGCAATATCGCCGAGGCCGCCAAGTGCTTCTTCTATGTGGCCGGTGGACGGTGGGACGCGTACCACCACAAACTCGGCGACACGGATGCGATCCTCGCCGCGTACCAGGCCCGCCGCGAACAGGAATAGTCAGACGCCGAGAGAGCGCCGGTCCAGCGATGGGCCGGCGTTCTTGTTTTGGAGGGCTCATGCAGCAGTTCCTTTTTCCATCCCGCCGCCGCCAGCCGGTCATCGTCGCCTGTGGGGTTGGGCGGGACAGCGTGGCCATGCTGGTGGAAATGCACAACCGGCGGTGGCGGCCGGACGCCATCCTGTTCGCCAACACCGGCAGCGAGAAGGCCGACACCTACCGCTACATCCCCGTCCTGCAAGCCTGGCTCAAGGCCCATGACTTCCCTCCGCTGATCGTGGTGCGATACGAGCCGGTGACGGCACCGTACCGGAGCCTGGAAGGCAATGCGATCCTAAACGCCACCCTTGTCAGTGCGGCCTTCAACAAGGGCGGCTGCACGGACAAGTCGAAAATCCAGCCGCAGATCAAATGGTCGAAGGGCTGGGAGCCTGCGCAGGTCGCCTGGGCTGAGGGCAAGAAGGTGGTCAAGTTGATCGGCTTCGAGTGCGATGAGGAGTACCGGATGAACCGCGCAGACGCGAAGGCGCACTCCGGCAGCACGAAGTGGGAGCGGGAACATTTCGAGGCCAGGTATCCGCTGATCGAGTGGCGCTTTGACCTGGAGAAGTGCAAGCAGATCATCACTGACGCCGGCCTGCCACTACCAGTGAAGAGTGCCTGCTACTTCTGTCCCAACCAGAAGCCGGCGGAAGTGGACGCGCTCACGGACGATGAGCGGGGCAAGATCATCCTCCAGGAAGTCGTGGCCGAGCCGTACAACGTGGACTGGCGGGGCCTTTGGCGGAAGAAGTCTATCACGGAGTACATCCTGGAACGCGGCCTGAGCTTCACGCCGCTGACCGTGTTCGGCAGGAAGGTCGTACTGAACCCCGCCTGCAAGAAGGCCAGGGAAGGCTACACCCTCAACCCACCGCACGTCGGTCCGACCTTGCGGCAACTACTCACCGAGGCCGGGCACGAGATACCTGAGGTGGTGCTGGATGCACAAGGCGAGCCGCACATCTACAGGGAGGATTATCGCCACGAGAGCCGGTACCGGGTTGATTGCGAATGTGATGCTGAGGCCGATCAGCACATGGCGCTAGTCGAGTCGCTGTAGGCGACACCACTCACCGGCGACCGCCATTCCGCAGACGCGCCCTGAAGAGGGAAGGGATGCGATGCGTCTTCTGATCTCCCCTGAATCTCTCACACCTGAGTTACGGGCATAGCCATGAGACAGCAGAAACTGACGGGCCTTCTCGCTTGCTGCTCGCGTAAACAGGATCGGGCCGCCATCGCTAAGAACCTGTACTGCTCAGCCCTCTTTCAGAAGCAGCGGGCTTATGTCGAAGCAACCTGCGTCGACTGGGCCATCCTCAGCGCCAAGTACCACTTCGTCCTCCCGGAACAAGTTATAGAGCCCTATGACGAAACCCTGCATGGTAAGAGGGCCAGGGACCGGGAGCTGTGGGGCTACACGACGGCTCGCATGCTCCGACTGCACTGGCCTGATTGGCGTGAGCGAAGATTCGTGGTGCTGGCGGGTAGGGACTACCGTGATTGCCTCTGCTGTCTGCACTGCGTGTTCCCGCTCGACGGCTTGGCCATCGGGCAGCAACTGCAATGGCTTACGGAACAACTGGACGTACTGGCACGACGGGTACGCAGAGGGTCTTCAACCCCGCATCCGAGCGATCAAGCATAACCACTTGATCCGCCAGGGCTTGCATACCGCCGACAACGACGACGCCGCAGTTGTGGCGTTCAATCTTGGACCACAACTAATGGTGGGCACTGTCGTGAAAACCCCCACATTTTGCATTCCTGGCCCATGTCGCGTAGTGTCGCCCTACGTTATGGAGCGTAACATACGGCCGTCTTTAGTCATCGACGGTGACGCGTATTGGACAGCCAATGAGGTGGCCCAGTACAGCGGCGTCACCCGTCAGACCCTCTGGCGGTGGCGTAACACGGGTTCTGTTCCCAAAGGGCGTCTCTACCGCGGCCGGATTGTCGTTTTCACTGAGATAGAGCGTGACGCCATCCGGAGTTATGCCTGTCGCCTGCAGTCGATCGACACGCCTGCGACGGCATGTGAAGACCACGTTTGAAGGAGGTGTCGCCTTGTTCGGCCCTAAACGCGCGGTCGTGTTATTGAGCGGGGGCCTCGACTCGGCCACGGCGCTCGCGATAGCGAAGAGCTACGGATTCGAGGCTTACGCGATGTCCTTCAACTACGGACAACGCCACGCATGCGAATTGGATGCGGCCAAGCGAATTGCGGAGCGAGTTGGCGTGGCCCAGCACGTCATTGTGCAGATCGATCTTCGCGCTTTCGGAGGCTCGGCACTGACCGACTCGGGCATTGAGGTGCCCAAAGGTCGTGAACTCCAGTCGATGGGCCAGGACATTCCCGTTACATACGTCCCGGCAAGAAACACAATCTTCCTCTCGTTTGCGCTCGCTTGGGCAGAGACCTTGGGGATCAGCGACATCTTCATTGGCGTGAACGCGCTGGACTACAGCGGCTATCCCGATTGCCGGCCGGAGTACATCGATGCGTACCAGCACATGGCGAACCTGGCCACCAAGGCTGGTGTGGAGGGACAGCAGCGCCTGACAATCCACACGCCACTGCTCCGCATGACCAAGGGTGAGATCATCCGCACCGGACTGAGCCTCGGCGTGGACTACTCGATCACGCGAACCTGCTACGACCCCGCACCTGATGGTCGGGCATGCGGGAGCTGCGATGCGTGCATCCTCCGAATCAAAGGATTTGCAGAGAATGGCATGGCAGATCCTGCTCCCTACATGGGTGCAAACCACTCGGCCGCATAGGACAGGATGATGTATGGAGATCTACAAGGAGTTCACATTCGAAGCAGCGCATCGCCTCCCCAACGTGCCGGACGGCCACAAGTGCGGCCGACTCCACGGACACTCCTTCCACGTGGCTGTTCACGTTGCTGGACCCGTTGGCACCACGTCGGGTTGGGTCCTGGACTTCGCCGATATTGCGGCCGCCTTGAAGCCGATCATCTCCCGACTAGACCACTATTACCTGAATGAGATTGAGGGCCTGGAGAACCCGACCAGCGAGATTCTGGCCAAGTGGATCTGGCGTCGGCTTAAGCCCGCTCTACCCCTGCTTGCCAAAGTCGTCGTTCGGGAGACCTGCACTACCGGTTGCATCTACTGTGGAGAAGAAGAATGACGCGTGCCCAGCCTTTGACCGACATCCAGAGCCAGCGGGATCACCGACGCATTCCCATCGATCAGGTTGGCGTAACTGACTTGCGATACCCGATCGTCGTGCTCGATCGGCAGGCTGAGCGACAGCAGACTACGGCCAGCATCACCATGTCCGTCAACTTGCCTCACCAATTCAAGGGCACGCACATGAGCCGATTCGTCGAGGTGCTGAACGAACACCGCGGCGAGTTCACGATGCATACGCTGCCCACCATCCTCCAGCACCTCAAGACCCGACTAAACGCGGAAAGCGCTCGCATCCAAGTCGTCTTTCCGTACTTCCTTGAGCGCACCGCTCCAGTCAGCGGAGCCAAGGCCCTCATGGACTACGAGTGCATGTTCATCGGACAAGCCAACTGCCAGAAGGACGATTTTATCCTAGGGGTGCGAGTGCCCGTGACCAGCCTCTGCCCTTGCAGCAAAGCAATCAGCGACTATGGCGCTCACAACCAGCGTGGCAACGTGGCAATACAAGTCCGCGGCATACGCGGCACCGATGGCCGTCCAGCCCTCATTTGGATCGAGGAACTGATTGACGTAGCAGAACGATCCGCATCCGCCCCGGTATACCCGCTGCTCAAGCGCCCCGATGAGCGACACGTCACCATGCAAGCGTATGAGCATCCGGTCTTCGTGGAAGACCTCGTGCGGAACGTCGCAGAGCAGTTGCAGATTGACGAGCGAATCGCCTGGTTCGATGTCCACGCCACCAATCACGAGAGCATCCACAACCACAGCGCCTTCGCGGCCATCCAGTGGTCGAGGGCGTGACGATTTCTGCAACTGCGTGACCGCAGGACGGTCTCCTCATGCAGTTTTCGGTCCTGTTTACTTAGACTCCAGATGCAGTTATTATCTGGAGCCAGGCTCTGCTGTTGCGATGAACTCACGGCTGCACATTCTCGTGACCTGCACGAAGCTCAAGACTCTGCCTATACCGGCGGACTTGAAGCTTCGGTCCGTGCGCGGTGCCACTCTCCGTGAACGCTGTGAGAAATGGATCGCACGCGTCCAGCAGGCACACGCCCAACGCCGGCCTGCGATCGATCTCTACTCGGGCGATCATTGGGGGATCGCCAAGTCGCTTTCCGATATCGCCACCAACCGTGGCTTTGAGCCTCAACTCTGGGTGATCTCGACCGGCTTCGGCCTCATTCCTGGTCAATGTCAGATCCCCGCGTACTCAGCTACGTTCTCCTCGACGCATCCGGATTCCGTCTGCGTCTCTGTCAATGGCAGTAGCCGTGCCAGCAGTTTTGCCGAGTGGTGGCGTCTCTTGGGCCAATGGGCCGGCCCATCGCACGATTCGCCTCGGTCCCTGTCCGCGTTGTTCGCGGCTGAGCCCAAGGCGACATTCATGGTCATCGCATCTGCAGCCTACCTCGACGCGATCCGATCTGACCTCGAAGCCGCCGCAGGACACCTAACCTCGCTGCAGCAACTGCTCGTCGTGTCTGCCGGAACGAAGAACCTGGGCTCGCTTACTGCATGCTTGATTCCGGTCGACGCACGGCTCCAGGCGGAGTTGGGCGGCGCACGACGGACGCTGAACATCCGCGTGGCTCGTAGGGTGCTTCAGGGGCGCGTCAGAACA
>JBLNDH010000410.1:0-26482 GCA_050261455.1 Bacillota bacterium | reverse complement strand
AGGCGCCATAGACCTCCTCGTTGAGAAGCTTCTCCTCTGAAAGGACCTTGCCCAAGAACTTCAGCCACTGGGTCGAGTCGATTGGGGCCGTTTTTTCCTTACTCGCAGCCAGCCAACCCTTCCTAATGCCATTGCCCAGCCCCGGCACTTGGTACTCAGCAGTCACATCAACCTCTGAGCCACCCGGCAGGATTTCACTTCGCGTAATGTTCTGATACTTCAGCGCTGCAAGAAGATCCCTGGCCAACTGCTCCAGTTGGTTTCCCTTATCTTCTGTATTTGCACCGAGAATAATCATGCCTTTCCTCTGAACGACTGCCCACAAATCAGCGACGAGGCAAGTGGGGCTTGCTCTCTACTGTCAAACCCCCGAGTAGCAGGCCATCCCCGCCGTCCTCACTTCAGTCCCTCCGCTATCGCCGCAAACTGATCCAGCGCCGCCTGCAAATCGTCCGCGATCTCCTGCGCCAGCACATCCGGCTCCGGCAAGCTCTCGCCGTTGTCGATGTCCTCATCCGGTATCCAGGACAGGTCCAAGCTCACCTTGTCCCGCTTGATCAGCTCATCGTATTCAAACGCCCGCCACCGCCCTTTCGGGTTGCTCTCGCTCCACGTCGGCTTGCGGCGGTGCCGGTTTTCGGGGTTGTAGCACTCCACGAACTCATCCAGATCCGCCCGCTTCAGCGGGTTCTCCTTAAGCGTGAAGTGCATGTTGGTCCGCAGATCGTACACCCACAGCTTCTTCGTCCAAGCCGCCTCCTGCGCTGGCTTGGCATCGAAGAACAGCACATTCGCCTTCACGCCCTGAGCATAAAAGATGCCCGTGGGCAGGCGCAGCAGCGTATGGACGTCGAATTGCTTCAGCAGATTCCGCCGGACGGTTTCCCCGGCCCCGCCCTCAAACAGCACGTTGTCAGGAACAACGATCGCGCACCGCCCATTAATCTTCAGCAGCGTCTTCACATGCTGGAGGAAGTTCAGTTGCTTGTTCTTCGTCGTGGTCCAGAAATCCTGCCGCTCATAGGCCATGTCCTCCTTTTCGAGCTCGCCCTCCTCCGTGACCACGGCAATGCTGCTCTTCTTCCCGAACGGCGGGTTCGTCAGCACCATGCTGAACCGCTCGCCCGGGTCGCTGGCGAGGCTGTCGGCGCCGCTGACGATGGGACACGGGTTCGCATTGATCCCGTGAAGGAACAGATTCATGATGCACAGGCGCGCCGTCGAGGCCACCAGTTCCCACCCCTTCACGAACTCCGTCCGCAGGTGCTTCTTCTCATCCGGGTTCAGGTTCTTCCCGTGATGGTCCACTACATATTTGTGGGCCGCCAGCAGAAACCCGCCCGTCCCGCATGCCGGGTCCGCCACCGTATCCTCCGGCATCGGCCGCATCACATCCACAATGCCCTGAATCAGCGGCCGGGGCGTGAAGTACTGTCCCGCCCCCGAGCGGATGTCGCCCATCGCCTTGTGCAGCAGCCCCTCATAGATGTCGCCTTTCACATCGGCCTCCAGCGACATCCAGCTTTCCTTATCGATCAGATCCACGATCAACCGTTTGAGCGTGGCCGGGTTCTGGATCTCCATGCGGGCCTTCTTGAAGACCTCGCCCAGCATCCCCGGCTTCTTCCCCAGTTCATCCAAAATGTGCCGGTAATGGGCCTCCAGCTTGTCCCCATCCAGCTCCAGCAAGCTCTCCCAACCCAAGTCCTTCGGCACAATCGCCGGCTTGTTGTACGGCGGCTGTGTCTGCTCATGCGCCATCTTCAGGAACAGCAGAAATGTAATCTGTTCCGCATATGACAGGAACGACAGCCCATCATCCCGAAGAACATGCGCGTAATTCCAAGCTTTATTAACGATCTGTTGGCTATCACTGCTCATCTTCACTCATCCCACACTGGCGCCGTAGCCGTATCGTAGAACTTCACTTCCAAAGGCGACTTTGCTTGTTTGGCAGCGATCAGCCTCTCACGGCGTTGCTGAATACTCTTCACATTCTGGCGAACGATGCGGTTCAGCGCCGAATCAGGGTCGCCGTACAGGCCCACGTACAGTGTCCCCAGTGATTTGTTGTTGGCGATCACATCCGCCAAGTGGCGGTCACTGTCGCCAAAAGACAGGCCGAAAACCACTAGCGCATTAGTGATGCGTTCAAGCTTACCGAGGCAGTATGACAAGTACCCACTTCGTTGAATCTGCTCCAGTTTCTTCTCCGCCAAGCCTTCGGCCACGAACAACGGGTACTGCCCTCGTTCCAGACTCTCCCGAACATTCTCGATAAGCGGCTTCTGCGTGCGAACCCATGTATGCTTCCGTACCTCACCTTTGACTACATACAGATGCAATGCGCCATGAATGAAGAAGATGCCTTTCTGATCACCAATATGCTCTCTGAACACAACGTATTCTGCATCGGGATCATCAACATCGGCCCGGAATCCATCACGCCCACGGAGGGTATCGAGGGCATGCATCTCCACCCAGTAAAGGAGCAGGTCGTAATTGATGGTGAATATATTGTGGTAGGGCGCCAAAAACTGAGCACAGCGGCTCTTCCGCTCGTCATCGATCATGCCCGTGTGCTCCAGGTGGATCTGCGCAACGGCATTGACAAGCGAGCCTTTTACCAAATCCAAGTCGGCCAGCATCTCGCTCTTCGCGGTTCCCTCAGGCCACAGCCCATAGTGACGGGCCATCCAATCCGCATCTTCAAGGAGTCGCATGACACCCTCAAAGTTGTTGGTCCCGAGTCGTTCAAAAATACCCAGCACTCGCTGCGGCAGACCATTCTGTTTGGCGTACTCGAACAGATTGCCGTAGTTGAACCGCTTGTCGCAGGCAATGCTGAAACCGTTCCCGAGCAACAAGTGCGACCGTTGTTTCTCACCCAACTCAGATCGGACCGTCCCGTAATCCAAAAGCTTGAAGCGACTCATTTGGCTCCCTCAAGTACCCCCCCGGTCGGCCGCTCACCTTGTCGCTTTGGGCGGGGACCCTTTTTAGCGTCCGTCTCGGGCTTCTGTTGCTCGATCCTAATACTCTCCAACAGCGCATTGGCCGGTTCGTCCGATGGATCTTGCGGAACTAGTGTGCCCTCGAAAGCACGCTTCAAGATGGCTTGCCGGAGCCGAACAGCACGCCTCAAAGCACACTCAACCTCTACTTCCACCGCCTTGGCAACTGACAGTCGGCGATCAATTTCCGCGACGATCTCCTCCTGTTCTTGGGTCGGCGGAAGCGGCACGGGCGTGCATAGCACATCTTTCTGATTTATGCTTGCCTGATTCACAGCCCATTTCGCGTTGCTGGTGAGTTGCGCTTTACCCTCATTCGATCGGAGGTAATGAGCAATGAAGTTGACGACAACTGCATCAGCCAAGCGAACTCGCATCATGTTCGATTCAAAAATGGATGGAACGTGCCTCTCTTCAATTACCAAGCACTTGCCAAGGTGGGTCATGCTGTTGACACGGTTAATCAGCATATCACCCTCGCTCAACCCATACGCTTGGCAATCCCGCTCCGGGCATTCGACCAATTGCAGCATATCAGTGGAACGACTCCAATCGTTCTGGAAGTCATCAATCCGGATGATGGGAGTTCCAGATCCATACAGAGATTTGGGATAATACGCTCCGTTCTGGGGACCGGAGATGGCCAGCTGATCCACAGTCGCCCAGCACCATTCGCTTGGTAGACAGCGATGGTTTGCCACATTCGGCATCACAGGGACCGGGTACTTCTCTCGCCAGTCCTTCGGCGGCGTCTTCCCCGCCTCAGCGTATCTGCGGAATTGATCTTCTTCCCACTTCTTCCGCCGATCGGCAAGGATGCGGGCCAGCAATTTGTCGGCCGATTCGGCCGGCGGATTCCGCCGCCGCCACGCCTCGGTCAGCCTGCCCTCAACGGCGGCTTTGAGGACGGCGGCCCGGTATCGCTTCAAGTTCGCCCGCACCCGCTCCAGCGCCGCCACGCCTGCATCCAGATCGGAGAATAACTCTTCGACTTTCGCAATGATTCGATCCTGCTCCCTCAGAGGAGCCAATGGAACGTTGAACCTTTTCAAAGCTGCGGCCGATAGATTGGGCTGGGCAGTTCCGTTATCAAAAAGACCAATCAACCGCTCGGCAAAAGGGCTAGACAAGAAGTAGTGTACGTACCGAGATCGAGTTCCCTCGATAGGCCGCACTATCACAAGAGATGATGCGATAGCGCCTTTTGAAATACCGTTAACAATTGCTGTTTTGCCCAATGAACCACGCAGGCAGAAAAGCACATCTTGATCTTGGACTTTGCCGCTTTGCAGAACCTCGAACCGCTCGTTCGATATGAAGTTCATCTTGGACATATCAATGCAGCCATTGATGAGATGGCCAGCATTGATGAAGGGTATTCCTTGCTCGACGAATGCAGTGCGAGAAGGATAGTTCTTTCCTCTATCGCCATTGATCAGCCGGCAGATCTGGCCCAATCGCACCTGCACCCAGGATGTGGGCAGCTTATGCAACATGGGTTGGCCTTCTAAGGACTCGGCACAACCCTCAACAACCCGTGATGTTGATTTGAGATCCTCGCTGCTAGAACTCATGCCGCCAACCTCTCATTCAACTCATCCAACAACGTCGGCAGCTTGTCGCCGAATAGCCTGTATGCCGCCCCCAGCCCGCCAAACAGCTTGAAGGGCACCTCCTCCAAGTCATCGGCCTCAATCGCCAGCGCCGTGGCAATGTGGTCCTTAATGGCATCCAGCCACCGCCGCTGGTCATTAGTGAACGTCACGCCCGATGCATTCTTCTCCGCCAGCCACTTCTGATAGCGTTCCTCGACCACCGCATCCACCGGCACCAGCACCGTATCGGGCTGGATGGCATGGCGCACCAGCGCAATCAGATCCACCAACTGCCTGGCCTTGCCCTTTACCCTCTTCGGCTCCACCGTCTCGAAGGCGTGCCAGAGGCGCATCACACTATCAGGTTTCTTCGGGTCCACAAAGAACGGCGCGACGTTCAGCTTCTGCGCCAGTTCCTTCACCTGCCGATACCGCAGGCCGAGCCGATACGGCCGGCTATACAGCACCTTGATGGCCTCGATCTCTTCCTTATTCTCCTCGATGAACTGCCTGAAGCTGGTAACCACGGCCCGGGCCTTGTCCAGCGCGGCGGCATCGAACTCCGCCCGAAGCAGGACATCCTGATTGACTTCATCAATTACCTGCTCCGCCGCTGCCTTCACGTTGAGGATGGTGTTGCGGAGCTTGGGATTGTGGAACGGCTTCAGGGCCTGCGTCATGGCGTCTCGTTCAACGCCCGCAAGCTGTTCCTCACTTAGCTCCTGATCCGCAACCATCCCGAACTTCTGCGCCGCCGCCTGCGTCGTAACATCGGGATCAATGCTCGCCAGAAGATCCGCCGCAAGCTGCGCAGGCGTCTTCCCCCCAGCCTCCTGGGCGACCTCCTGCCGTTGATCCTCCGTCAATTCCCGATCCAGTCGAAGCAACCGGGCAGCAAGCGTGGATACGATTTCATCGCTGACCCCGCCAGCGGCCACCGTGTTTAGCACATTGGCCAGCGGCACGGTGGGCTTGCGATCCAGCGGCTTGGAGAGCGTCTTCTCCGTCTCGGTGACGCCCACGGCATCCACGATGACGAAATGCGTTTTCTGCTTGGCATCCGGCGTCACGGATTGAAGATCGTCGGCCTTGATCACCCGGCAACCGCGTCCCTTCATCTGCTCGAAATACGAGGCCGACGTGATGTTCCGCATGAACAGCAGGCACTCCAACGGCTTCACGTCCGTGCCCGTGGCGATCATGTCCACCGTCACGGCGATGCGCGGATGGTAGCTGTTGCGGAACTCGTTGAGCAGTTCCTCGGGCTTCTTGCCGGTGGTCTTGCTGGTGATCTTCTGGCAGAAGTCGTTTCCCTTTCCGAACTCCTCCCGGATGATCTTGGTGATGTCGTCGGCATGCAGATCGGTCTTCGCGAACACCAGCGTCTTCGGAACCTCTGTTCGGCCCGGAAAGATGTCCGGCAGCTTATCCCTGAACGTCCGGATGACGAGCCGAATCTGGCTTTCGTTGACCACATCCCGGTCCAGTTGCGTGCCAGTATAGATCACATCGTCATCGAGTTGCGCCAGCCGCTTTTTGCGGGTGGTCCGATCCCGGTGAGGCACGAAGAACCCGGGCTGTTTGGCCAGCGAGGCCCCATTCTTCGTGATCTGCGTATCGATCCGGTAAACGTCATACCCGACGTTGACGCCGTCGATGACGGCCTGTTCATGCGGGTATTCCATGACCAGATTGCCATTGAAAAACCCGATGGTCTGGCAACTGGGCGTCGCCGTCAGGCCGATGAGGAAGGCATCAAAGTATTCCAGCACCTGCCGCCACAGGTTGTAGATGGATCGATGGCACTCATCGACGATGATGAAGTCGAAGAACTCCGGCGGAATGCGCTCGTTGTAAACGACCGGCAGCGGCTCCTTGATCAACTGATTGGCCGACTCGAACATCGACGCCTCTTCGTTGGCCTCGTCGAAGTCCTCCTCGCCCTTCAGGATTGAATATAGTCGCTGAATCGTAGTGATAACGACCTTGGCCGCCGGGTCGATTGTGTTTCGCTTCAGGTGCTGGACGTTGAACTCTTCCGTGAACTTATAGCTGTTGTAGGGGCTGATGAACTGCTGGAATTCATTGAGGGTCTGGCGTCCCAGATTATTCCGGTCCACCAGGAACAGAATGCGTTTTGCGCCGCCGAAGCGGATCAAGCGATAGGCGGCATTGCAGGCCGTGAACGTCTTGCCCGCCCCCATCACCATCTGAATCAGCGAGCGGGGCCGATTGTCAGCCAGCGACTTCTCAAGCTCCTGAATCGCCGTGACCTGCTTCTCCCAAAGCCGCCCCGCATCCAGCGCCGGCATCTGCCGCAGATTCGCCCGCAGTTGGCTATCCAGCTTCGCCAGCCGAACCAGTTCCTCAGGCCGGTGAAAGCTGAACACCTCCCGGCTGCGCGGATCGGGATCAAGGGCACTGGTGAACTGGGTTACCGTTCCCGTCGATTCATAAGCGAACGGCAGCGGCATGCGCCAACTCGGCAGGCCCGCCGGAAACCCCGCCACATACTTTCCCGACTGCGTCTCAACGCCGGTGAGCGTATGCCCCTCCGGCTTGGCCTCCACCACGCCAATGGCCTTCCCGTCCGCATACAAAAGGTAGTCCGCGAATCCCGTCTCCAGCGGAAACTCCCGAACCGCCACCCCGGCGCCGGCCGAGATGCTCATCTCGCCGTAGTCCTGCACAACCCAGCCGCACTGCTCAAGCAGCCGGTCGATCTTGCGGCGCGCTTTCTGTTCAGGTGTCGCTGATCCCATGCTTCCCAGCCCCAACTGCACCATTCCTCAAACGAGCCGGAAGGCGCGTAAGTCCATATTTTACGAGGGCTCGATCGGCCGAGCAACAATATGGTTGCGCCCGAACTGACTAGACAGCAGCGTGGCTGCTGTCCTCAATGGCCTCCATCAACCGGGCTTGTGCTGATGGTAATCTGTACCGTCCGTTGTACCTCTAGCAGAGTTACCGTGGCCCCGTTACAAGGTCACACTGCGACACAACCCTCGCATTCGCAGTGGCTTATGCATTGAATGCCCGCCGCTTAGCAAAGAGAGACTGCTTATCCGGATTGGAGCCGAGGCGCGTATTCGTCAGTTGAAATTGCGGCGTGATTCTGCTGCATGCGGGTCACACGGCCGCCCGTTCTGCATGATCTTGGCTTTCTCTATTTCACTGGGCTACGTGGACCTGTTGAGCTTGCTGTACCCAAGACGTGCCATTAACTCTGACAATGTGCTGAATGAAAAATTCATCGTGCAGGCAGCCGATGGCCTGCTGGATGCACGGCGCAGATACATCGGGCTCCGTACCAAGATCACCCAAATGGAACATCGGCGACGATGTCAGCCGGCCGCGAAAGTATCTCAGCAGAATGGCTCAAGAAGGCATCCAAATGCCGCCGTCTCATCCACTATGCCGAAGAGCGACGCTCGCTGCACTGGGCGAAGCCGTGGCGTTCTTGTTCAGTATTATCGACACCTAGATAACGCGAAACATGACATCTACCGGCGCTCGACTGAACTAGGCATCATCGCTCAAAGTCACGGGCTCAGCCCCAAGCTCTTCGATACTCTCCAAGCAGATCCTCTTGCCGCATCGGCGGAAGAGATCAATCTCGCCATTGACATGCTACGCAGCATTTCTGCCACGGAACCGCACCCGGCTGATCCGCCACCACTCCCACCAAGGCAGCAGGCGATCCTTCGGACGCTCTGGCACTTTGGCGCTCTCAGCCCAGAATCGCTGCGGTCCAGGCAGAGTATAGCAGCAAGGATCGACGAGTCGGTCCTGTTCAAGTTCAGCGTTGATGGCAAGCAGCAGAGACATGATGTCGGTAAGCAGAGCATCCAATCACTGGCGAAGCGGGGGCTTGTCCAAACCCGGTCGGGCAGAGGTGGAGGAGCTTGGCTGACTCCCGAAGGGCAGCGATTGGCAGAGGAACTGGTAAAACGAGAACGGCGGTCAAGAAGCTGCCTCTAATTGGCCTGATCGTTGAAAACTTTGTCATACCCCCCATTTCCACCCCATTTCTCGCACCTATTCCAGTAGAGGGCGATCGCCATGGTGGCGATCCCCGAATACTGGAGGTGCAGATATGCACTATTTGTCCGTTTCCGAAGCCGCTCGATCGCTTGGGGCGAAACCTCAAGATATCAGCGCACTTTTCTACAAGCGAGAACTGCGCGACGATCTCTGTCCCATTGTGGCCGGCCGCCGGCTCATTCCCGAGGAATACCTTGACATGATCCGCATGGCACTTATGCGGCACAACCGGCCCGTGGCCAAGGAGGCGGCACATGGCCACGAATAGACTGCTAGCCCGCCCATGTCACACGGTTCTCGATTCTCAGGACGGCTCTCGCCAACTAGGGACCGTGAAGGCTGGGGCATTGCGGCTGAATGTAGGGGAAAAGACCGTCCGTCGGCTCATCGATGCCGGCAAGCTGCCGGGCATCTGCCGCCTCGGCCGGCTCATCCGCATAGACTTGGACATCCTCGACCAATGGATCGCCGAAGGATGCCCACCGCTGTATCGGTTTAGTCCAAACAAGAATCACACCATCCCTGGAGGGAAAAATGCGTAACTCCATCAGTAGCTATCGGCTGTCCAAGAGCAAACGCCAGATCCGCCAAGCCGCATGGATGGGTGGCGATCTGCCAAAAGAAATGATCGACGAGATCATGGCCAAGTTCCAGGCCACGTTGCGAATCCACAATCTAGAGCAGCGAATCGAGGAGCTAGAGGCACGCTTTCGCAGCCTTAGCAGCAAAGTCTGGGCATTGAATGGAGGGCACTAAGATGGAAAAACTAGCGAACAATACTCATACCATGAGTGTCGAACAGGGCCGCGACGAAGGGCTTCGTCGGAAGGAGATCGGCATAGCTTTAGCGGCTCGACGCAAGACCCACAGGATCAAGCGAGGACAACTGGACTTTCTTAATGCGGGCATGGCTCGATTCGATCGAACCTGTCGCGCCAGCGATATCGCACGCAATCGGGCCATCAAGTACTCCGATGGTGGCAATTGGGTTGGCGCAGCAATCAGGTTCCTTGTCAAGGCCAAGCTGATCATAAAACTCGGCTACGATATTTCCCCTCGCCCATCGCGGCGCGGTAGCGACGAGAGGATCTGGGTGATCGCCGACGAAGAACGAGTGAATCTGTTCCGTCAGGAACTCGAAGCCTGGCTAGCGGCCAATCCGCTGCCGCCAGATCCCCAAGGCGATGGCGGAAGCTCACCATGCCCGGCATCGCTGCCTCTGAACACGCCAAGCACCATTCCGGCGGCGGTCGCGACGGAGAAAGGTGGCAAGTCATGAATCCGCGTCACTCTCTATCGCAGATCCTGAACAACCGCGATCACACGCAGCTTCGCTTGGCATGGGAAAAGACCCAAGCCGCTGGCGACCCCATGCCACTGCCGGCGGGCGAGTACATCGTTCGCATTGTCAGGGGCGAACTGCACACGGCCCGTACCGGCACAACCGGCTTCAAGCTTACTTTCGAGGTACTCGAAGGCGAATTCATCGGGCGCCGGTTTTGGCATGACATCTGGCTCACACCAGCGGCCATACCAATGGCCAAGCGTGACTTGGGCAGGCTGGGTATAACCGATTTGGAGCAGCTTGATGAGCCTCTGCCCCAGGGCATCCGCGTCAAGGCAAAGGTTGTTCTACGCCGCGACGATGATGGCACGGAGCGAAACCGAGTCCGGACCTTCGAGATGCTCAGTATCGATCCACCGGAGAAGGACGCCTTTGCGCCCGACGACGATGGCGAGAAAGGAACTGATGATGTCAGTTCCAACTGATCCCTGCCCCTACGGCTTCCGTATCCTCGGCCCCACCACCGGCACTCGCCGGTTGGTGGGGGCCGGCAGGGCTTGGCATGGATACCTGGCCTGCGTTGAGGAAGCGCAAGTGAACCGTGAAGCCTACCTGTCGGCCTTCACCTACGGCGAGAACTTCCGTTACTATCTCATTGGAAACGGCACCACAAAGGGCTACGCCGGCGTCTGTGCGGCCTCTTTCATCTGGTGGGATATCGACCGGGAAGACGACCTGGACCTCGCCATAAACGACGCCAGGCGGCTTGCCGTGGCCATTACCGATCGGCTCAAACTGCGAGACGACGATCTATTAGTATTCTTCTCTGGTGCCAAGGGCTTTCATCTCGGTTTGCCAACATGCCTGTGGGCACCGGAGCCATCCACGACCTTCAACCGAACCGCCCGAGCTTTCGCTGAGGAAATCGCCGCGTCGGCACAAGTGAGCATCGACGGGGGCGTATATGACAAGGTACGGGCATTCCGCGCTCCGAACAGCCGACACCCCAAGACCGGATTGCATAAACGCCGCCTTTCGTTGGATGAACTTCTCAATCTGAGCGTGAATGCAATCCTCATGCTGGCCCAAGCACCAGCGGCCATCGAATGGGAGCCCCCTACCGGCATATCCGATGCTGCCGCAGACCACTGGGATACCGCTTCTCAACAAATCGAATCCCAGACCCGGGCCACTGTTGAACGATTTGCAGATGGTCCTCCCAAAGCGCTGAATCGCCTAACGCTGGAGTTCATCCGCCATGGCGCAATGCAGGGCGACCGCCACCGTCTGCTCTTCTCGGCGGCTGCCAATCTCGCCGAGTTTGGATGCCCTCCGGCTCTGGCCCATGCCTTACTGACAGAAGCGGGGCTCGATAGCGGCCTACCGCCGAAGGAAGTACGCCGGCAGATTGAATCCGGCTTAGCCGCAAAGGGGACCAACCATGCCTGAACAAGCGAACTACCGTACCGCCGATGACGTGTTTGGCTTCTGGCGTGATGACGTACTTAGCGGTAAACCGCAAGCTCTCTACCCCATTGGCACTGGCGAGTTGGCCCGTATCGAAGTCGGCCCCAATCTGGTAACGCTGATCGGCGGCGCGCCCGGCGCTGGCAAAACCGCCCTTATCATGCAGGCCGTAACGGATGCCCTTCGGCTCACCCCTGCGCTCAAAGCCGTGGTATGCAACGTGGAAATGCCGCCGGAGGTGCTGCTGGACCGGCAACTCGCCCGGCTCAGCGGCATCGCCCTCTCCAATATCCGCCACCGCCAACTTGGAGCCCGACACGCCGACCGCATCGACGTAGCTATGAAAACCCTCGAATCTCTCGTCGAGCGTCTGTGTTTTGTGCGTCCGCCCTTTAATCTGGCGAATGTAGCGGCCACCGCCGATGCCTTCGATGCGGGACTCATTGTGCTCGACTATATCCAGCGTATTCATCCGCCCTCCAACCATGATGACCATCGGGGTGCAGTCAACGAAACCATGGGTTACCTGCGCCAGTTTGCCGACACGGGCGTGGCCGTCGTGGTGATATCGGCCGTCGGCAGGACCAAGGACAGTAAGGGCCGCTCCAGCTACAGCGGCGATGGACTGACTCTGGCATCGTTTCGCGAATCCTCGGAGTTGGAGTTTGGGGCTGACGATGCGTTCATTCTCTGCCCTGAAGAAGGCGAGGGCGGCACGCTGAAGCTTAAGCACGTTAAGAGCCGCCACGGCGAAGCCCGTGACATCGTGCTTGCCTTCGACCGTCGCCATCAGCAATTCACGGCAACGGCATCCGACAAGGTCAGGGACTTGGCCACGCCTGAACCGACTTCGGTGCGTGTGGTAGAACAAGATGGCGCCAGCGGCCCCCGGCGGCGAAGGAGGTAATGCATGACCTCGCCCATTCTGCAAGGCTGTGACGTATTGCCGCCGATGGAACTGACCTCTCGCCCACGGGCTGGAATCACCGAAGCTAAGAGCAAATCGGCATCTCGTTTCGCAGTACTCAACACCTTCATCGACGTGACGCTGCGAGACTTGGACCGGGCAGAGGTGGCCGTATGGCTGGTGCTCTACCGGGACACCAAACCTAATGGCATCGCCCGCACCGCCCAGACCGACATCGCCCGCCGTTCCGGGCTGAGTGAGCGTCATGTGCGTCGCGTTATTGGCCGGCTGATCAAACGGAAGCTGTTGGCGCTGGTGCATCGGGGTGGCATCCACTCTGGCCCCTCCACCTATCGCGTTATCCCGCTGGCCGATCTACTACCCGGGAGGACATAGTCATGTCCGGTTATACGAGGACATTTCGCTGTAGATCCAGAGGACACAATAGTGTCCGGTATCCCAGAATGGGACCAGAAGGCGGCACGACCGCATTCGCGGCCTGCCACGATCAAGGCAATCTATTGACATCGGTGCAAGTAGATGAGATAACTGGAACATGGGAGCGAAACAACCCAAGCTGCCGACCGTGTCAGACGCACTGCGAGCGGCAATCATTGACAGTACGATGAGCCACAACCGGCTTGCCCAAGAAAGCGGTGTCGAGCGGCTTTCCATCAGCCGCTTCGTGAAGGGCGAACGGTCCATGCGGCTCGACATGGCCGATAGGCTCGCCGCGTACTTTGGGCTGGTGCTGAAGAGGGGCTGACATGAAGTACCGCCGATTCAAGCATGGCTACCACGACTCGTTTCTCGTCGGCTTCAGCGTAGGGCCACTAGAGGAAATTACGCTGACGATAGACCTGAATCCCGGCTGGGTCTCCGGTGGCGGCACTGTCTCCGTCCGATTCGGTGGTGTACAAAATTTGGAGGCGGTTCGGGCGTTTCTATCTCAGCTTAAGCAGCCCCAGACGCCACATGCTTATCTGGCCGACATCGTCTACCTCACCTACACCGCGAAGCAAGCCCCAAACGGAGCCAACCGTGTCCTCCTGGTCTTGGAGCGACAGGGCGCAATCCACATCGAGTGCCAACACGTCAGTGAACATTGAGGGATAGATATGGGATACCTCTACCGACCAAGACAAACCAAACGAATCCCGCCGGGCGCAGAACTGTTTACCCGCAAGGGCGAGCGGTTTGCCCGCTACACTGACGGCAAGGGCCGGACCCGCACCGCTAAGGTAACTACCACCGAAAGCGGGCAGGACCGGCTTGTCTTCACCTCCCTTTACTGGCGTTACCGCTACCGCGACGGTTCCGGCCAACTCCAAGACATTCCGACCGGCTGCAAGGATGAAGCCGCAGCAAAAGGAGTAGCTAATCGACTGGGCCGCCGGGCGGAACTGGTGAAGGCCGAAGTTATCACCCCGGGCGAGAATGATGCCGCTGACCATGTGGTGGTGCCGCTGCCCAACCACATTGACGCCTACATCGCGCATCTACGGGCCAAGGGTAACGCACCCCGGCGCATCAGCATGGTGCGGGCACGGCTTGACAGGCTCAGGGCCGACTGCCGCTTCAGCCGGCTCACCGACCTGAATGCCGGGGCGTTGGAGCGGTGGCTTGTGGACCGTCAAGCCGAAGGTATGTCTGCCGCCACCCGCAACGGCTACCGCGAAGCGCTGGTCGGCTTCGGCAATTGGTGCCGGCGCACCCATCGACTCATCGCCAATCCCTTCATGGACGTGCCGATTGCCGATACCAAGAGCGACCGGCGACACCAGCGGCGCGCAATGACCGAAGATGAGCTTTCGCGGCTGCTGGCCGTGGCCCGGCAACGCCCTCTGCTCGAAGCAACCGTGATCCGGCGCGGCAAGCGAAAAGGGCAGCACATCGCCAACATCCGCCCCGAAGTGCGGAATCAACTGGACCTGCTCGGCCGTGAACGGGCCTTGATCTACAAGACCTTCGTGCTGACCGGCCTCCGCAAGAGCGAACTGGCATCGCTTACCGTGGCCCGGGTGGATCTGGAAGCCGACGTGCCGTACATCGTGCTTAACCCCGAAGACGAGAAGAATCGCCAAGGCGCTGACATCCCCCTACGTGACGACTTGGCTCAGGACCTTCGCCTCTGGCTCGCCGATAAGCTCAAGGCGATGCAGGAACTGTCGCGGCGGGCCGGGGAACCGATCCCGATGAAGCTACCCCCCAATACGCCACTCTTCTACGTCCCGACCGGCCTTATCCGCATCTTTGACCGCGATTTGGTAGCCGCTGGCATTGCCCAGCTAGTGAAAGACCCCAAGACCGGCAAGGTGCGGATCGTCAAACAAGACGACCGGGGCCGCACGATCGATGTTCATGCCCTCCGCACCACCTTCGGCACCCATCTGAGCAAGGGCGGGGTGGCCCCACGCACGGCCCAAGCTGCCATGCGGCACAGCGACATCAAGCTCACCATGGGCGTTTACACCGACCCCAAGCTCTTGGATGTGCGCGGCGCACTGAACGTACTGCCGGCCCTGCCACTGGACGGTTCCGACCCCACGACCCAGTCTGTGACCATGACCGGCACCGACAGTGCCCCCGTACAAAATGCGACCTCTCCGATTGCACTCCCGATTGCACTTCCTACCGGACAATCGAGTACAACCGAGGGCAAAACTGGCCATCAGCACGCAACCGGAGCCGATTCGGATTCCCCCACAGAAACCGCCGTAAGTGCCACTCCAGTAAACAAAAACGGCTCAGAGTCCACTGTTGACCCTGAGCCGTCTTCTAAGCGGGTGATGGGGCTTGAACCCACGACATTCACGTTGGCAACGTGACGCTCTACCACTGAGCTACACCCGCGTGATGTGCCGAGTATCTTACTCCCCTTCCTCAGGATTTCAAGCGCCCGCACCCAGACTTTTTCGCCACCTACTTCTTCCAACCCCTGATCCGCCCCAAACATCCATTGCCCCGGCCCCTACAGCCCGGCCATATGGTATCCGCAATCCACAAAAATCTTCTCCCCTGTCACACCCCTTGATAGGTCACTCATCAAATAGACGGCCGTTGTCCCCACCTCATCCCCTTCGATGTTCCGTTTCAATGGCGATTTGTGTTTCACGTGTTCAAACACCTCATCGATCCCCTCCACCGCCATCGCACTCAGTGTCCGCACGGGCCCGGCCGATATCACATTCACCCGAATCTTCTTCGGCCCCAGTTCCATCGCCAAATACCGCGCCGCCGATTCCAGTGCCGCCTTCGCCACCCCCATCACATTGTAACCCGGCACAGCCCGGTCCCCGCCCAGATACGACAACGCCATTATCGAGCCCCCCTGCGGCATCATTCCCGCCGCCCCCCGGGCCAGGGCGATCAAGCTATACGCGCTGATATCCAGTGCCTGCGCAAATACATCCCGTGGCGTCGAAACGAATTTTCCCACCTGCAAATACTCCCGATTTGCATACGCCAGACAATGCACCAGGAAATCAATCGTTCCAAACTCCTCTTTGGCCGCCGCGAAGAATTGTCCGATGCTCTCGTCGTTGCTCACATCGCACGCCTGCAGCCAAGCACCCGCAAATCCCCCCTCCTCCATCGCATTGCGTACCCGCCTTTCTGCCCGTGGCAGCGGCAAATACCCAAACCCCACCTTCGCCCCTTGGCCAATCGCACATCGCCCAATATGCCACGCAATGCTGCGGTCATTCGCCAAATTCAGAACCAATCCCTTTTTCCCATCAAGCAATGCCATCCGTACTCCTTCCATCCAGTTTCTTCTATCTGCGAGGATTTCCCGTTTAGCGGCGGCCCGCAGGGCCGGGCGCACCGTTTACACCAGCGTCTAATCATAGGGTGCCAGAAGGTTCTCCGTCCCAACCATACCGAGCTTTCTCACACGACGAGGATTCATATGTCAATCGTAACTTGTCCCAAATGCGGAACTAAGAATCGAATCGACCCCGAGCGATCCCAAACGCTTCAGCCCGTCTGTGGCCGCTGTGGTACCCTCCTTAGCATCCCATCCCCCACTTCAACCGAGCCCCTCACCCTCACGGATCAGATCTTCGCCTCCACTCTTGCCGCCGCCGGCTCGCGACCTCTTCTTGTCGACTGCTGGGCTCCTTGGTGTGGTCCCTGCCGCCAAATCGCCCCTGCCATCCAACAACTGGCCGCCGAGTCCGCCGGCCAATACCTCGTCGCCAAGCTCAATGTCGACGAAAACCCCCGCACGGCCTCCACATTCAACATCTCCAGCATTCCCACTCTGCTCATCTTCAAGAATGGCCAACTCGTTGATCATCTCGTCGGCCTCCAACCCAAACCCACCATCGCCGCTCGCCTCTCCGCCCACCTCACCTAGCTCCGCCCCTCCGGCAATCCCCATTTCGCCATTCGGACTGGGTCATTCGGATTCGATCCGGATTTCGGCCTTGGGATCTCGGAATCATCCATGCGTCCTTTCCGCCATGCCCTTTTCCATCCCCCGCCCCAAGCATTGAGCTCCCACGCCCGATTACTATAATGCCCCCTTTCATCCGGAGCAGAACGGGCTTTATGGGCTTAATCGTTCAGAAATTCGGCGGAACCAGCGTGGCCGATGCCGAGCGCATCCACAAGGCCGCTCGCCGCGCCATCGCTGCCAAGGAAAAAGGGAACCAGGTCGTCGTCGTCGTCAGCGCCATGGGCGATACCACCGACGATCTCATCGATCTGGCCAAGCAGGTCTGTGAATACGGCGGCAAATCCATCACGCCTCCTAAACGCGAGATGGATCAGCTCCTCGTCACCGGTGAACAGATCACCATCGCCCTCATGGCCATGGCGATCGTCGCCGAGGGCCACCAGGCCATCAGCTTCACCGGCGGCCAGATCGGCTTGATCACGGACGCAGCCTTCACCAAGGCTCGCATCCAATCCATCAACAAGCAACGCATCTTCGAGCAGCTCAATCAAGGCAAGATCGTCATCGTCGCCGGCTTCCAGGGCATCACCCCCGAAGGCGATTTCACCACCCTCGGCCGCGGCGGCTCCAATGCCACCCTCGTCGCGCTCGGCGCCGTTCTTAAAGCCGATGTCTGCGAAAACTACACCGATGTGGACGGCATCTACACCGCCGATCCCCGCATTGTTCCCAATGCCCGCAAGATCGACCGGATCAGCTACGACGAAATGCTCGAGCTCTCCGGCCTAGGCGCTTCGGTCCTCCAGACCCGCGCCGTGGAGTTTTCCAAGAAATACAACGTTCCGATCCATGTCCGTAACAGCCAAAACGACCATGAAGGGACTTGGATCGTCGCGGAGACATCCCATATGGAACACATCGTCGTATCCGGCGCTGCTTTGAAGAAAGACCTCGTCCGCGTCACCATCAAGGGCGTCCCTGATCGTCCGGGCATCGCCGCCAAGATCTTCGGCGACATCGCCACCGCCAACATTGTTGTCGACGACATCATCCAGAACGTCATGGACGACAACACGGCCAATATCTCCTTCACCGTCGAACACGGCGAGCTCAGCGACATCAAGCCCGTGGTCGAACGCATCTGCAAAGAGCTTGGCCCCACCACCGTGGCCACCTTCCAGGGCAACCTCGCCAAGGTCAGCATCGTCGGCGTCGGCATGCGTGTCCACACCGGCGTCGCCCAGAAGATGTTCACCGCCTTGGCCAAGGCCGGCGTCAACATCCAGAACATCACCACCAGCGAGATCAAAATCAGCTGTATCATCGGCAAAGACCAAGGCCCCCAGGCCCTCCAGGTTGTCCACGAAGCCTTCGAGCTTCACAAAGTCCGCTGATGAGCAACCCCAACTGACGGCTGCCAACCGCCAATTGCATTCAAATGAGTCATTCACCGCAGGGTGCGTCGCCAAGACGCACCCTGCTCGTTTTCCGTTCTGCCACGGGTGGTCTGCGCCCAACAAAAGGACCTCCGAATTCGGAGGTCCTTGAGTGATAGGTAGCGGCCAGGGTCAGAGAGCCTGGTTGTCCTGTTCACCCGTACGAATACGGATGACCTTCGCGACGGGGTAGACGAAGATCTTGCCATCTCCGACCTCGCCGCTGCGTGCGGTCTCAATGATGGCCTGCATGGCTTTGCTGCAGTCTTCATCCTTCACGCAGACTTTCAGAAGAATCTTGGGAACGAAGCCGACGTCGAGTTTCGAGCCGCGATATCGCTCGGTGTGCCCCATCTGCTTGCCAAAACCCTTACACTCAACTGCCGTGACGCCAAGGATGCCCTGCTTGGCCAGGGCCGCTTTGACAGTTTCAAGTTTTGGGGGCTTGATGACGGCTTCGATCATTTGCATAGGAGACTCCTTCACCAATCGTTTGCGCGGCAGCCAGAGTCCATATACAAGCCGCGTGCCACTATTTGCTCATCTGCCAAACACCGCCAGAACAGTAGCCATGGAGGTTTTTACGGACACAGCCGCCTACCGTGCCGGCACCGCTCGGGTGATGCATGGGCATTACCCTTGCCAGTGCGCAAAAAATGGGCACCGACGCGAAAACCGCATTCGGTGCCTCATGTTCACTCAACAGATGAGATTCCCGTGGAGATTCAGCGGAATCGCGGAGCGATTTCCGCAGTCCAGCGGATGGCCTGTGAGACCAACTGCCGATAGTGGGGCTCATCGAACTTCGGGCCATGGCCGAGGGCGATGTACGCCACGCGGGATCGGCGGCAGGTCTTGGTCCAGGCTAGCGATTTATCGCAGTTGGCTTCGTCGGTGGTCAGCAGGATGTGAGCTTGCGGATCGATCCATTGACCTTTGTAGGCTTCATCCATGACGGTGTAATCCTTCAGCCCACGAGTGACGGGATGATTGGGATCTTCAATATGGACGGGAATGCTCACGTCGTGCTTGTACTGGGAGCCGGCATACGTGCTGCCAGCCCACGACTGGCCTTTTTCGAAGTATCTGCCACCGATGATCCAGGCCCACTCGGGCCAATTGCTGTACGCGGCGATGCAGTGATGCAGTGCCACCACGCCGACGCCGCGGTCCAACAGGGACAGAAAATTGGCCTGGCGTTTCTCGCTGATCTTCTGGCCCATGTTATAGAAGACCATCACGTCATAGGGCCAATCGGAAACATCCTCGAAGAGTTCGCTGTCGTCCTTTTGGTGCTTCCGCTCAACATGAATGTCGCTGTAGCCCGCGAAAAGCGACGGGAACGTCTTTTCCTCAAAGTCGTGGCCGCCGGTGATGACGACGGCGTTGATCGTTTTGGAGGCGCTATCGCTCATGTTCAATCTCCCTTCCAAGAGGGTTGCAGGTCGATTGGTGTCCGAACGCGAACACCGCCGGCAAGGCGAAGTGTCCACGGAGAAGTCATTCAAGACTTCCTCCTATTTCAGTAGTCGGGTGGGCCGTGTTCGTTGTCGGAGGGCACAACGGACCCAGAGATATACACTCAGTCTGGGTACTCTGTGTCCTGTGGCAAGTTCCTCTTCGCAGTGCCTTCGTGGCGTCCCGATTCTATATAGCAACCCGTCATCCGCGCCATTTTCCCGTAACTACGTCATCTTTTACTTCCACGATGAGGGAATGGATGATCTCTTTGGTATCCGAGCCTTTAAAGATAATGAAGATCTCGCCGTGGCTCTGCTTACGCTCGGTATAGGACCATTTCCAGAGTTCCGAACCATCCTCCTGTTTGCATCGTTCGCTGGGCTCCCCGAGGTTGTCCTTGAGCCAATCGACCGTGGTCTGGCCGGACTTGATCTGCGAGAAAACCGATTCCGGAACATACCTTCCCGATCGTTGTGTATCGGAATCCGTGTCCACGAGATGCCCGCATCCGCCAAGTGAAAACGCCCAAAGCATGATGAAGGCTATACTGCATGACCACAGCAGAATCCCGGTTCTAGAGATGCTCATGTCAGTTCTCCTGGCTGTTATGTAGGTCCATGTCCGGCCAGCGGGGAATTGTGACAAGCCAGCCGTGTTTGCATTCTGGCTACGAGCAACATCAAGATCAAATGGTCGCTACTACATATGTGCGGAAACAGACAAACCCACGGAGCTTGCTCCGTGGGTTTGCCTGGATAAGCGAGATGGGATTCGTGTTCAGTCGATCAGCCGCCACTCGAGGATGCCAGCCGAGTAGTTGGGTTGCAGTTGGGCTTCGAGGCGGATGGCGGTCGTCTCGATCGCGTCAAAGATAACCTTGTTGAACTGGTCGCGAGCAGTGCCATACGCGGCAACACTGGCCACGGGCTTCCACTCGTCCCCGGCCTTGTAGAGGATTCGCCAGGATTGTGGAACGCGGCAGTAGCCGACGCCGGTGTCATCAAACCAATAGACCTCGGCGCCCTTGATCGTGCGGGGTTTGTCGAAGTCATACTGGATCCACTCGGCGGTGCCTTTGTGGTCCCACCAGGTGAAGCGAGGGATCGAGCCGTCGTTGGAGCTCTTGGGCAACTGGCCATCGTTGACGGCAGTGGTGCTATCGCCACCAAAGCAGTGCGAGGCGACAGGCCCTTTGGGAGGAGCCGGCGGAACCTGCCACGGATGAGCCTTCGGCGAATCGCTGACGGTCGGGAAGGCCGTGATACGCAGACGGGCCGCACCCATGGGAATGAGGGTGATCGCTTCAATGGGCTCGGTGGTGTAGGCCGGGCTGTCCTGCAACGGACCGACCAGCCCCAGATGATCCAACTGCCACTGCGGGATCTTCCGTGCCTTGGCGCGGATCTCAATGGGTGCCGTCTCGGGGGTAAAGGGTTGGGCAGCCAGTGGGCCGGGCTTGCGAATCACATCGAAGGAGGCGCCGGGGTCTTTCTCGTCCAGTACCAAGCCATAGTTCCAAGGCGTCGTCGGGAAGACCTCCTGCTCCGGCCAACCCGGCTTGCCGCCATAATTCACCCATTTCTGACCGATCTTCAGGGAGAAGGTCAACGGACCGTAATCGACGGAGACGGCATTGTGGTTCTTGGCCCACGTATGCAGCTTGAGCTTCATCGGCAGATGCACGGTGAGGACATCGCCGGTCTTCCACGTTCGGTCGATCCGCAGATACGGCTGATGGGGTGAGAACCGGGCCCGGTCATCGGTCACCTTTTCAGAGGTGCTCATCGAAAAAACCTGGCCATCCAGCGTGACTTGCATGGCCTCGCACCAATCCGGGATGCGAAGATACAACGGAAACCTCGCTGGCTGATCCAGCTTGGCCATCGTGAGTTTGATCTGGTCGGAGAAGGGATAGTCGGTCTCTTCCGCAATCGTGACTTCGCGGCCATCGGCAACTTTGGCGGTCACCTCCGACGCGGCATACAGCGAAGCGCACAGTCCTCGATCTGCCGTCGCCAGCCACAATTCCTCAGCATAATACGGCCAGCCATGCGCGACATTGTGCTGGCAGCAGCGGTAAGTCGCGAAGGGGCTGTAGGCAAACATGTTGCCATCATTCTGTACCCCGGGGGCCTTGTTGTTCTTGTCGAGCTGAACCTGGTTGGCGCCGGTCAGGTAATGCAGGGCTTTCCAATCAGGCGTAAGGGCCGCCGGGAAGGAGTTGAACGCGACTTCCTCACACAGATCCGCCCAGCGGGGATTGGCCGTGATCTTGGTGAGCATCTCGAAGCTGTGCATGAACTCGACCATGGAGCAGGTCTCAGCCCCGCCGCGCGGATCGTTGTAACCCGGACGGGCATTCTCGTCGGCGACAAACATGCCGCCGGGGAATTGGCCATAGAGGCCCATGACCTTCATGTAGTTTCGTTCAGCGGCCTCGACATGCTTCGGGTCCTTGCTTTGCATCGAGTACACCGCCGGGGCGCGGAAGCCTTGGGTGATGTTCACGCCATGCCAGTTGATGACATCCTTGTCCCATCGGGCCATTCGCCGGTAGCACTTATCCGCCACCTCAAGCAGCCATTTCTCGCCGGTGCGGTTGTAGAGCCAGTAGATGCTTTCAATGTTGTCGCCGGCACGGATGTTGGGCCAATAGCCCGCCAGAAAGTCCTTCTCGGGGTACTTCAGCTCCCAGCGGAAATACTGGGTCATGAACGGCAGGATGCGGGGATCGCTGGTGACTTCGTAATAGGACTGAACGATGTTGAGGACGATCATGTTGGGCCAGAGGTCCGGCTTCCCCTCAATGCTGGTGAGCAAGCCACGCGGCCCGAACCAGCCGTCCTCCCGCTGGCTGGCCAGGATCGCCTCGATCCAGCGTTTGGTCAGGGCCATCATCTGGGGGTCCTTCAGCACGTACGCCAAGTCCCCATACCCCTTGAGCCAGTACGGCATTTCCTCCCAGCCAGAGTGCCCTTCCCCTTTAGGATCGACCCAGGCGTTGCCTTCGAAATTGCACCACTTGGAGATCTCGGGCAACCGGCCGCTCATGCCGTTCTTCTCCAGTTCCAGTTGATTGCGTAGCCAACCCTTGGGCGTGATACTCCCGATCGGCAACTTCACCATCGGGCTGGGTGCCAGCGGTTCGCGGTTTGACACATACAACGCCCCCCGACTGTCGGTCGATGGCGACGGTACCCCAGTGATCGCGGTGTCGCTCTTGTGTTGGACGCAGCCGAACATGCCGAACACCCCAGCCAATGGAAGCAGTACGGTTAAGAAGTGCCCAATGCGCATATGGATTCTCCTATTGCGGTGATGGTAACAACAGCCTGGCCGGTTGTCGCGGCAAGACAGGGTACGCCGAAGACCCACGCAACATAACCATTCCCCAGGTAATCATGCCCCAAGCCGGCCTGTAGCGCAGCGGAGGGCCGGATCCTTCGCATTATGAGAGAAGATCCGGACCCGCGCTACGCTCCGGTCCGCCTTGGAACACCTGACTGGATCCCCTCACCAGTCGGCCCAAGTTTTGCTCAAAAGGCACTGCCCATCACTCGGCAGTTGTAGGCCGGGCGAGGAGGCAGACGCCCATACCACAAGGAGCGCACCATGACGGAAGAAATGAACTCGCTACAGGATCTGATGCTCGATACCCTGCGGGATCTGTATGATGCAGAGATGCTGATCCTGCGGGAAGGACCGAGCATGGCCAATGCAGTCACCTCACCCGAGCTCCAAGATGCCTTGGTCCAGCACCTGAAGGAAACCGAAGGCCAGGTCCACCGACTCGAGCAGATCTTCAAGAAGATGGGCGAGGAGCCCGGCGGCAAGCAATGCAAGGGGATGGCGGGAATCCTTGCGGAAAACCAGGAGCTTCTTAAGCAGAAGGCCGATCCCGATGTGCAGGATGTCGGACTGATCCTCGGCCAGCAGAAGATCGAGCACTACGAGATTGCCAGCTACGGAACCGCTGTCACCTTCGCCAAACTGCTCGGCGATGAAGAGTCAGCCAAGCTGCTATCCCAGACGCTGAACGAAGAAGAGCGAGTGGACAAGCGGCTGACCAATATCGCCAACTCGAAAGTCAATCCCGAAGCGGTCGAGGGTGCTGGCTCAGAGTCGTCAGCCGAAGAAACCGAAAACGAGTAAAGACGTCCCACGGCATCGCCCGCCCGGACACGGCGGCACACTCGGGTGCCGGAAATGACTCAGAAATGACAGAACACAAAGGACGCCGAGAGAAATCTCGGCGTCCTTTGTGTTCTCTATAGCTGGCTCGGCAGTTCTTATCGCTGCAAGCTAGTTATTGCAGGCGGTCTGCCCGGTGATGTCCTCAATCATCAGCTGCCCATCGACCTTGGTTACACGAAGGAACTTGCTGTCGCGAATGCGATAGCTGCTAAGGAAACGCTGTGCGTCTGCCTTCGTATCAACCGGCTCCGGCTCAAACCAATTGCATCGATACATGCTCGTGGAAATGCGCCGGCATTTTACGATATCGCCACGCTGCTTCGATACGGCGCGGACGATTTCCGCAGACAAATCGGGGCTGTTTCGTGTTGCTGATGCAACGTGTTCAGGCACTTTTTCGGCGACTTCGTTTTCCATGCCACATTATACGCATGGTCTTCTCGCGAGTGCGGTCGGGGTTCACTTTTTTCCAGGGGCCAGCGAGCGTGATGCCGATGGGCCAGGCAGGAAAGACGACGTGTTGCCCGCTCTAACCCCTGAAGTGTGGGCAAGATGAACAACCCAGTCGTGGCACGTACAAGATCAGATCCGGGAAGATCGCGTGATGTGGCAAGAATGGTATCGCCGTTGCACCTGGGTCGATTATGACCAAGCGAGCCAAAACACCCGATCGCGACGCCATGCAAGATATCCGCAAAGGCCTGACCAGGCCCCAGGGACGCGCCAAAGGCCGAGGCGAGCAGCGGATCGCCAGCGCCATGGGAGGAGCCAGCGACGCCTCCAGCGGCGGTGGTGCGGGCGCCGGCATCCCCGATGCGGACACACAGATGGTCACACGCGGGGCGGCCAGTCGCGGAAACGTCAAACGCGATCGCGAGCGACTCTTTCCGGAAACCACCAAGCGGAAAAAGGCCACAACCAAAGGAGCAAGACGACCGCAAGCCAAACGGCGAACGGGGAAATAGATCAGTTTACCGATGCTCACCCGCACCGCGTAGAGCCCACGGCAGCGCCTTGGGCTCTTGCTTGCTTTCCACCGAATGATCTACCTACTTCCGATGCGGTGGACGCGAGAACGTCTTCGGCGGTAGCGATTTGGCCTGGGGGGCAGCTTCTGGCCGCCTGGCGATGACCTTGTGCATGATGAACAGGTAATTGAATCCGCGCAAAAAGAAATTCCCTTCCTCCGCTGCAGCCCGGTAATTGCCCATCTCCAGTGTTTTGTTGTGGCGGACAACCGAGATGATGTCCGCCGGCTCAAAGACCTTGCGCAGCCGGTCGAACAACTCAAACCCGATCGGATAAAACCCCTTCCCGTGCACGTACGAGTCCGACACATACAACGCCATGTACCGGTCCGGGCGAAGCACACGATGAATCTCGCCGATCACCTGTTCCATCGCCCGGTAATACTCCCCCCCCGCCGCATCGAGCTTGCCTACATCGCGAGGATCCGGCCCGTAGTCCAGATGCGTTGAATACGGCGGATCGATGAAGACGAAGTCCGCCTTCTCCGTCAGTTCTGCCGGCAACTTCCGCGCATCGACCCGAAAGATGTCCTTCCGCGTCGGATGCACATCGTACCCCAGTGCCCGCCGGCCCAGGTCGCGGGCGACATCCAGCGTCGTACCGCTGCCACACATTGGATCAATGACCAGATCGTTCGGCTTGGTGTAACGCTGCAAAAGGTTCCAGATAATGTAACTGGGCGTGGCACCGCGGTAATTGGGGTCGCCTTGCACACCCTCGCCATAGTGCTGGGATGGATAGTCCCAGAGCGTGGTCGGTTGAATCCTGAGCGGCGGCTTACGAAACTTCATAACAATCCATTATGGCATTTTACGCCGCGCACGCGAGAAGATCGCCCTCACACACCCAGCCCAATTCAGATCAGCCGGATCGATCGCATATACCGAACCGTGAAAATCGTCCCCGTTTCCGGCGAACTCTTGAACGAGACCGTGCCTTTCAGGTACCGCTCGGCCAGAAGCTTGATGCTGTACGTGCCAAGCCCCCGGCCCACGCCTTTGGTGGAAAAGGACCGCTGGAAAACCTGCAGTTGCACTTCCTGGGGCATGACGCCCGGATTCTGCACCCAGAACTCCACGGCCTGATCCGTTGCTTTGGAGCCGATCGTAACCGTTTGCCCCGGCTCGGTCCCTTCCAGCGCATTCTTGATCAGATTGCCCAAGACACGCATCAGCAGACCCCGATCGGTGGAGAACTTCACATCGGCAGCCTGTGCATCGATAACGAGCTTCCGATCCTGGGCGGCTTCATGATTGCGGTACATCTCCAGCACATCCTCAAGCATTCTCCGGCTCGAAACGGAATGCCATTGAACCGCCAGATCCCCATTCTCCGCCGCAACCAGTTGCCGCTGAGCGTGAATCTCATCGGCCAAGCTGTTGCCCATCCGCTTGATCGAGACGGCCAAGCTCCCATATTCCTCCGGCGGGGAAATCCGCAGCAGATCAGCGTAGCCCACGATGGCGCCAGCCGTGTTCAGCAGGTCATGGAAGAAAAGACGTTCCATCACCTGCCGCCGCTTCTCGTGGCTGATATCGGTCATCCCCAGGATCGTAAAGCTCTCACCGTCCAGTTGCAGCGGAGTGGTGGTAATCCGTACATCCAGAGCCCGCCCATTGCACCGTTGGAGAATGCGGCACTCCTGAAC
>JBLNDH010000409.1:0-5821 GCA_050261455.1 Bacillota bacterium | reverse complement strand
GGCGACGCACCAAGTCGGTTCCCAGCGCCCGTGCCTGCGTCTGGCGGGTGTTGCAGCGATATCGGCGGAAACGGAAACCGGTGCAGCATAAGAATGAATGATGCTGACAGCGGTGGTGCTCAAGCACACCCCACCTCGCTCAGTATACTGCAATAGAGAGTAAGAACGTTCGGGGAGCTTGCTCCCTGGGTTTTCTGCATAGATGCGAAGTGTTTGAGCGCATAAAAAACCCACGGAGCAAGCTCCGTGGGCGTTTTGAGAGCGATTGGGAGAGAGGTAGCTCTCTCTGGGGGATTAGTACATTCCACCCATGCCGCCGCCGGGGGCGCCGGCGGGTTCGGGTTTTTCTTCCTTGATCTCGCTGACCACGGCGTCGGTCGTCAGCAAGAGGCCGGCGATGCTGCTGGCATTTTCCAGGGCGGTGCGCTCGACCTTGGTGGGGACGATGACGCCCATCTTCAGCATGTCGCCGTACTCGTGGGTGAGGGCGTTGTAGCCGAAGTTGGTGTCGCTGGATTCCTTGACCTTCTGAGCGATGACGGCGCCATCGACGCCGGCGTTGTCCGCGATCTGCTTGATCGGGGCTTCGACAGCGCGGCGGACGATATCCACGCCAATGCGCTGATCATCGTTCTGGGCGTTCTTGGCAATGTTCTTGAGGACCTTGGCGGCCGCTCGGATGACGGAGACGCCGCCGCCGGGGAGGATGCCTTCCTCAACGGCTGCGCGGCAGGCATGGAGGGCGTCCTCGACGCGGGCCTTTTTCTCCTTCATGGCCACTTCGGTAGCCGCGCCGACCTTGATGACGGCGACGCCACCGGCGAGCTTGGCCAGGCGTTCCTGGAGCTTCTCGCGGTCATAATCGCTGGTGGTCTTCTCGATCTCGTTCTTGAGCTGCTCGATGCGGCCCTTGATGGCCTTCTCGTCGCCAGCGCCTTCGATGATGGTGGTGTTGTCCTTATCGACCTGGACCTTCTTGGCGCGGCCGAGGTGCGAGAGCTCAACGCCTTCGAGCTTGATGCCGAGTTCTTCGAAGATGGCGGTGCCACCGGTCACGATGGCGATATCCTCCAGGAGGGCCTTGCGGCGATCGCCAAAGCCCGGGGCCTTGACGGCGCAGCACTTGAGGGTGCCACGGAGCTTGTTGACCACGAGGGTGGCCAGGGCTTCGCCGTCGATGTCTTCGGCGATGAGGAGGACGGGCTTGCCCTGCTCGGCGACCTTGCTGAGCAACGGCACCATGTCACGGGCGTTGGAGATCTTCTTTTCGTGGATGAGAATGTAGCAGTCCTCGAGAACCGTCTGCATCGTGTTGGGATCGGTGACGAAGTGCGGGGAGAGGTAGCCCTTGTCGAACTGCATGCCTTCGACGAGTTCGACGGCGGTGTCGAGGGACTTGCCTTCTTCGACGGTGATGACGCCATCCTTGCCGACCTTGTCCATGGCATCGGCGATCATCTTGCCGATCTGCTCATCCTGGTTGGCGGAGGAAGTGCCGACCTGGGCGACTTCCTTGGAGGACTCGACCTTCTTGGACATCTTGGCCAGTTCCTCGACGATCGCCTGGACAGCCATGGTGATGCCGCGCTGGATCTGCGTGGCATTGGCGCCGGAGGCGACGTTCTTGAGGCCTTCGGAGTAGATGGCTTCGGCATAGACGGTGGCGGTGGTGGTGCCATCGCCGGCGATGGAGCTGGTCCGGGAAGCGACTTCCTTGACCATCTGGGCGCCCATATTTTCATAGGCGTCTTCCAGCTCGATTTCCTTGGCGACGGTGACGCCATCCTTGGTGACGGTCGGAGAGCCGAAGGACTTTTCAAGAACGACGTTACGGCCGGAGGGGCCGAGGGTGACTTTAACGGCGCGGGCGAGCTTGGATACGCCACGACGGATGGCCTCGCGGGCCTCTTGATCAAATGCAATACGTTTAGCAGCCATGTTCAATTTCTCCTTGATTCTTCACTCAACTGAGGAGTCGAGGGGAACGCGAAAGGGAAAACGTGGACCGGGTGAGCGGTCCCGTTTCACCGATTCACGTTTGGGTTCACTCCACCACCGCGAGGATGTCTTCCTCGGACATAATCATCAGTTCTTCACCATCGACCTTGATTTCGGTGCCGGCGTAGCTGGCGAAGATGACCTCATCACCCTTCTTGACACCCATGGGGGCATACTGGCCACCCTCAAGACGCTTGCCCTGACCGACGGCAACGACCTTGCCACGCCGGGGCTTTTCCTTGGCGGTGTCGGGAAGGACGATACCGGACTTGGTCTTGGTCTCGGCCTCTACTCGCTTGATGAGGACCTTATCGCCGAGAGGACGCAACTTAGCCATGTGTAAGACTCCTTTTTTGTAATTCAGAAACCTTCTCGTTTGTTCGTTGTCCTTTGTCCTTGGTCCGTTGCTGATTGCGACAGAGCAAACACAACAAGTCATGGACGGCGGACAGGATTATGCACCCGATACAGAGTTAAGCTCCTTCAATCATGAGGCCAGCGGTTCTCGTGATATCGCTTCAGGACGCGGGCCAAGGCGTCGAGCAGGAGGTTGAGTTCAACCGGCTTGCTCAAAACGCTGAATACGCGCATGCCAAGGGCTTCGCGGAGGAGATAGTTGGTCAGTTGGTCAGTCAGGAGAATGGCGGGGACGTTTTTATGCAGTTCTCGCATGAGCTTGATGACCTGGAGGCCACCGAGCCCGGGCATATGGGTATCGAGGATGACCGCATGGAACGGGGTGGATTCAATCAGATCCAGCGCTTCGCGGCCCGAGCGGGCCAAGACGGTATGGACGCCCTGGGGCTCAAGGAGCCCGGCGACCGTCTGGTGCCACCCTTCCTGCTCGGAAGGAAGCAGCACGGTGAACCGTGAAGATGGATCAGCCTGAACCATAAGCACTTGGCGGCTAACCGCAGCCAGCAGGGGTTATAACAACGGGCGTGCCGGGGAAGCCGAGAGAGTTATCGTGACGTAACTTCAATATTTGCAAGGATATATTGCGAGTCAGCGAATGGGCGAATGGGCGGCAGGGCGAGGGGAAGACTGCCAAAGGTGGTGGGAAGGGTGGGGACGGCTGCCAGTGTGGCAGAAGGAGTGGCAGGGGTCGGGGGTCAAGGGTGAGGGGGCAGGGCAGGGAGTGACGGGGTGTCGGGGTGACGAAGTATCGGGGTGGGTGCGAATTCACACCCACAGTTAATCCGTCACCCCACATTCTAGCGGCCGGGATCAGAAGGGGAGGGGTTTGTTCAGGAGGTGGAAGCGGAGCATGGTGAGAGCCATCTTGGCGGCGCGGTCGCGGATCATTTCGCGATCGCCGAAGAGGTGGAAAGTGCGGGCAAGACAGGAAGTGGCGGAGGCCAGGGCGATACAGACGGTGCCGACGGGTTTAGTGGGGGTGCCGCCGTCGGGGCCGGCGATACCGGAAATGGCGAGGGCATAGGTTGCCTTGGCGCGAGAGAGGGCACCGAGGGCCATTTCGCGGACGGTGGGCTCGGAAACAGCACCATGGCGGACAAGGGTTTCGGGCAGGACGCCCAGGAGTTGGGTTTTGGCGGCATTGGAGTAGGTAACCCAGCCATGGGTGAAATAGGTGGACGAGCCGGGGATATCGGTAAGCATTTTGGCCAGGAGGCCGGCCGTGCAGGACTCGGCGGTGGTGACGATAGGACAGTTGCCAGTGAGTAGGCGGGAGATCACTTGGGGAAGAGTTTCGTCGTCGGAGCCGTAAATCAGATCGCCGAGCGCGGCACGGCAGGCGGCTTCGGTTTGATCGAGTTCGGCGTGAGCACGGGCGGGATTATCGAAGCGAGAGTTGAGACGCAGAGAGACGATGCCATTGGAGACGGTGGTGCCGACGGAGGGGTTGCGGGTGCGGTCCATGAGAGAGCCGAGCATTTCGGCGATGGAGGATTCGCCGAGGCCGAAGGTATGAAGGGTGCGGGAGAGAATGACAGCCCCCCCACCGCGTCGGGTAGCGTGAGGGAGGACGTCGCGGGTGAACATCGCCTTCATTTCCTTGGGGACGCCGGGCATAACAAATACTTCACAGGAGGCACGAAGGCACGAAGGCACGAAGGCACGAAGTGTGGATGCGGAAAGAGTGGCGTGGAGGCCGGCGGCGGTGCCACAGGTATTGTCGATCATCTGAGCGCCGCGGGGGATCATGGCCTGGATTTGGTTGGTTCGGGGCATGGGACGGCCACGGGCGGAGAAGAAGTCGTGGAGCTTGGCAAGCCAGGATTCGTTGAGTTCAAGGGGGACATTCATGACGGCGGCAAGGGCTTGGCGGGTGAGGTCGTCGGCGGTGGGGCCAATGCCGCCGGTGATGATGAGGAAATCACAGCGTGGGGCGGACTCGCGGATGGCCCGTTCGATGGCGGGTTGATCGTCGGCGACGGTCATGTGAGCGGAAACGGCGCAACCGACTCGGGCTAGTTGCTGGCTAAGCCAGCCGGAGTTGGTATCGACGGTCTGGCCGAGAATGAGTTCATCACCAACAGAGAGAATGATAGCGTTCATTTTGGACTTACGATTTTCAGTTTTGGATTGGGGAATGCAAATCCAGGGATCAAGATCCATGACGAGAGGGGAATCACTCGAAGGATTCAGCAAGCCGACGGACGACCTCTTCCAGACGGCGCTGGCGATGGGGATTGAGGTGGACATCGCCGAATCGCACGCGATAGAAGAGGCGAGTAAGGCGGCGGACGATCTGGTAAGTCTGATGCGGGAGGAAGATCAGGGACTCGGCGAATTCCTGTTGGGTCATATGGTGAGGCCGGAGAATCCGTTGGCGATGGAGGACACGCATGAGTTGGTCATAGAAAGCCAACTGCCGCGCCAGGCGAAACTGCTGGTTGGCGGGCAAGGCGCCGATGCCGATGCGATAGGCGCGGCGACGAAGGCGTTCCTGCTGGATCAGGTATACCACGACGACGGCAACGATGCCGAGGACCATGAGCGCGATGAGGATACTGAGGGCATTGAACCAGATTTGATAGAACTCGGTCCAGAAGTCGGTATTGTCGCCGAGGTTTCGGAACCACTTGGTGACTTGGGCCAGCACACCACTGGTTTCGATCGCGCTCTGGGTCATGGTGCTATCGAGGTTGCGGAGGATGTTGTCCCGGTCTTTGGCATCATAGGCGACGACGTTCTCCGCCCACTTGTACTCGAGGAAGTCGAAAAGCTGCCGGGCAGAGCGCCAGAGGTTGCTGGAACGCGTGGTGGCAGCATCGCGGCCACTGGTCGGATCGAAAGCAACCCAGCCCCGGGGCGTAAGGACTTCGACCCAGGTATGGGCATGGGCCTGGGTGACGATGTAATAGCCGAAGACGCTATAGGCATCGGCGTCGCAGCGGAAGCCGACAACCATGCGGGCAGGGATGCCGATGCTTTGGCACATAAGCGTCATGGCACTGGCGAAGTACTCGCAATGGCCGCGTTTGACTTTGGTGAGAAAGGTGAGGACGGGCTCGTTGTTGCGAAATTCCGCTTCGGCATCGGTGAGATCAAGGGTGTAGGCGAAGTTGCTGCGCAGGTGCTGCTCGATGCGGCGAGCGATCTCCTCGTTGGATTCCTGAATGGGGTAAAGGCGAGAGCGCTGAGCGGCCAAGCCATTGGTGACCTGCCCCTGCAGCGTATAGGCGCGGATCGAATCGAGGACGGCAGGATCGGATCGCGCCGAACTCATGCGAATCTGCGAGACGACCATGCCGAGGGTGTCGGGCCGGCCCGGATGATTGGTAGAAACCACATCGTATTCCAGGGGAATGTTGAGGGGATCGATGCGAAGGGATTCATCGACAGGCGAGTAGCTGAA
>JBLNDH010000408.1:0-16645 GCA_050261455.1 Bacillota bacterium | reverse complement strand
GATACCCAACTAACGCCCAGGGAACTTGTTCCCTGGGTTCTCTTCCCCCCCCAATTGTGTACCCTCACCCGTCACGCTCCCCTGTCTCCAAGCCCAGGGATTCATCCCTGGGTCCCCAATTGCCAATTAAGTGTCGTGATTCCCCCTTTGCCGTCCGATCCCGACAGACGCTTGCGGTTTCGCGGCCCCCGCAGCGCCGATTCGCCAATCCCCAATCTGGGAAATCCATGCCCCACTGATCTTCACGATGAGCGTACCGGAGCAAGCTCATCTTGTAGGGCCCGCTTCAGCGGACCGGTTATTCTCCGCACTCAGCACCCAGCACTCACCCCTCAGCACTCAGCACTCCGCACTTGACATGCCCCGTCCGGCGCTGACGGCGCGAAGGTCAGTAATGAAGTCTGCCGATGGCATCCCACACGCCGTACCCTGCGGCGGTGCAAAGCCCCGCCAGCGAAAGCCACAGAAACGCATCCCAGACCCGCCCGGGCCTGAGCCGCCGGTCGGTATGCCGATGGCGGAGGTAGATCGCGGCGACCGCGATCATGGGAAGGGTAACAGCCTGGATAAATCCCCCGACCAGGACCATTTTCACCGGATCCTTGATGGCAATAAACAGAATGAGATTCAGAATGGGGAAGAAAACACAAAGGGTGCGAACCCAACGCTGGCGGGCGGTAGCTGTGGGAAAGGTAACACAGCAGTTGGTGTGCAGAAAATCCGCCAGCGTCCGCGCATTGGCGGCAGTTGCCGCATAAAGGGTGGAATACAGAACGGCAAACACGCCGACGACGATGAACCCCATGGCCAGACGTGGCCCCATAACGGGGGCGTACATGCCGGACAGGGTATTGAGCATGGCAGCGACCGTCCGCGGCAAGCCCGCGGGATTTTGGCTGTGCAAGGTGGCTGCGCCGAGGAAATAGAAGGCAAGCGTGGCAACGGTGTAGATGATCATGCTGAACCAGGCGTCGAGTCGCATGATGCGAAGCCAGCCTTGCGCGCGGGCCAGCCACTGCGGAGAGTCCTCACGCGGGCCGGTCTTGCGGGCATAGCCTTTCTCAATGCACCAGTAGGGATACGACACCAGCTCGGTAGCGCCGACCCCGGTGATCCCGAACATTGCCATCGCCGCCGCAAACGCCCCGTCGCTGCTGGGAATGGTAAAAGAGAGACCCTCGGCCACTTGGCTCCAGGCAATGGGATAACCGGCCGCGGGAAGCAGGATGACACACAGAACGGTCATGAGGGTGAACGCCGCGACAAGCAACGTCGAACCCTTTTCGACAACCGAGTAGCCGCCCAACGCCAGGAGAAACGATGTGGCCAACGCGGCGGCAATGGCCCACGGAAGCTCGGGATGCGCCGGGGCAATGGAACGAGCCACGGTGGGCATGGCCAGATGCAGCGCCTGCCCAACGCCACCGATGACGGCGGCAAGTTGCAGTTGCGAAGAGAGCATCATGAGCAGCCACCACCAGCCGACATGCGATGCGATCCCGGGGAGCAGGCGAAAGGCGGCAAGGGTAGTCTGCCCCGAGGAAATCGCATGACGCCCCAGTTCCGCTTGGACGAACACCTTGATGAAGCAGCTGACAATGACCAGCCACAGCAAAGCGAACCCCACTTTGGCGCCCAGGTGCGTCGTGGCAATAAGCTCACCGGTGCCGACGATGGAGCCGGCGAGAATAAGTCCGGGCCCGATCTGGCGAATCGCCTGCAAGAGATGCGGCGGCGGCGACTCGATGGCGGCGGCCGTGAGGGAATAAGGGTCGAACGACGCAGGAGATTCGCTGCGCGACGTGTCGGCGGTGGTCATGCGGCTCCTTGGAACAGGTCTATCCCATCCGCGGCGATATCAGCATCCAAAACAGCAAACCGACTTGACTGTTCTATATATATTAGGTATACATGAGCCCGTTGGCACGAGTCCGAATCATCGCACCAAGGGGGCCCATCCATGAGCACCAATCCCAACCATCACACTCCACCAAAGCTTTCGTCCTCTTCATATCCCCCCACCGGTCTCCTCCCCACAACCCACACCCCTCGCCAAAACGAACCCATTTCCCCCTGGCAACGACCAACTACGAACTGGCAACTCCTCTCCACAAAACGAACCCATTTGTCATCTCCCCGTCATCTTCGTCAGTGCATCTCCACCGCACAGGTCCCAATCCCCGGCCGGTAGTAGTTGAACTGCACATTAGGATGGTCCGCCAGCAGCGACATCGGAACCGATGCGTCGGCCAGATGCTTGGCGATCATCAGGCACGTCAATCGCTGCCCAAAGGGGTTGTCATGTTTGCCGGCGTGCCAGATCGAAACCTTTTCCGCCTTCCAAGTCTCGGCCGGCCCTACGCTTACAGCCTGCATCGGTACCAGCGAGATGTTCCCCCCGCCACTGGTCCGGGCATTCTGCGCAATCGTCAGCGGATGCAGGTCCACCACACGCGTAGTCAATTTCCGGTATTCCTGTGGCGTCGGGGGCGCATCCTTCCATGCACCGCTGCGCCGCGGCGGATCATTGAAGGCCCAGTGCTTCACGTCCCCCTGCCCACCTTGCATCACCGCGCACCGCACCCCTGCTCCCCAGCTCTCCCGGTATGGCTGCGTGTCGGCCTTGGGGAAATGAAGGTGTGTATCGGGCATACGCAGCCCTCGTTCAATCCGGTCAAAGCACAGTTCCCGATCGCACCGCTCAAAGGACAGCGGGTGCGAAACCGGCACCGCCTTCCCGTCCAGCACCCATTCGTCCATGCCCCAGAAGTGCCCCGACCGCACATCCAGTTGCAGCGCGTTGACGATCTTCGCCACCAGCGGAAGCTGCTCGGTCGGACCGATCGGCCCGCAAATCCCCACCGGATTGTCCTCGCTCGACTGCCGCCAGGCCTCCACGTACTCCAACGCCTCGGCCAGGTAAAACTCCTCCAGCGTGTCGTACATCATCACCTTGAACCCCGGCCGGGAGAGTTGCTGCATCGCCTGCGGGGTCAAACGCGCCGCATCCTCGATGATCTCTCGGTCAAGCGTGGTGTAGTCCCACCACTCCGGTGCAATCGCGCTCATTCGTCTCGACATCTCAAGCTCCTCTCTTAAGCACCTTGCCATACGCTGGATTCAGTAGGTAGTCACGCCCCAGGGCCTCGCGGAGCGGATCGACCTCTACCGCCGAGAAACCCAAATGCGAGTGCCGCCACCACCCCTCGGCATACCGGCATTTCCGCGACAGCTTTCCCAGGGCTCGCGACTCCTCTTCCATCTGCCGCACAAATGCGTTCATGCCCTGACTGGCTTCCAGCCACTTCGACTGACTCTCATGCGCCGCCAGCGCCTTACCCTTCGTTTCAATCACCGAACTGATATTGACGAAGATCTCCGGAACCATCGGCCGCCTCAGCGGATCACGCAACCCGTGTGGCACGCAGTGATAGACCGTCACGTCCGTCCCATGCGCCGCCCGCCGGGGCGCAGTGATGTAATTCGGCATCCCCCGCGCAAAAGCCGCGGTCACCGCCACCCGCCCGGCGTTGACGTGGTCCTCCATGTAGTCCTCCGCCGGATGGGTCAACACGATCTCCGGCCGGACCTCTCGCACCACCGCACAAACTCGCTTGATCAGCGTCGCATCGTAGAAAATCTCCAGATCGTCCACGAGGCTGGGATGCCACTGTGCCCCCAGGATCGCCGCCGCCCGCTGCGACTCCTTCCGTCGAACGCTGCGTGTCTCGGCCGCGCTATACTCCACGCTTCCGAGCGAGCCACTGGCAATCGTCATGCAGTGGGTTTCCCATCCAGCCCGGCGAAGCAGCAGCAGCGTGCCGGCCATGTTGAACTCGATATCATCCGGATGTGCGACAATGGCTAGAGCAGTCTTCATAGGAGATTGCCACCAAGATACCGCTTCGCCTCACAGCGCCAAGGTCCCGCAACGCTTGATCCTTCACCCGCGCCGGTTTATCGTTTGGCCAGTTCCAACACTTCGAGGCCTATGCACAACTCACATCTGCTTCAACGTCTGGCCGTCTGCAGTTGGTCGCTTCAGCCCAAAGATCCGCAGGACTTGGCCGATCAGCTTCTGGCCATTGGTATCCCCCGCGTCCAGTTGGCCGTCGATCCCATCCGCGAAAACCCGCAGGTTTGGGGCAACTGCTTTGAGGTGCTGCGACAACGCCAGATTGAGGTGGTCTCTGGCATGATGACCAGCGTCGGCGAGGATTACTCAACTCTGCAATCCATCCGCATCACCGGCGGGATCGTCCCCGACCACACCTGGGACCGGAACCTTTGCAACTTTACCGACAATGCCGCCCTCCTGGCAGGAAACGGGATCCGATCGGCCCTCTTCCATGCCGGGTTCCTCCCGCATGTGCAAAGCGATCCCAGCTACACCAAAGTGCTCAATCGCGTCACCACCATTGCCGATCTGCTTGCCGCCCGTGGCCTGAGCATCATCCTCGAAACCGGTCAGGAACCGGCTTCGTCGCTGCTGGCATTCCTCAAACCGCTGAACCGCACCAACGTCGGCGTCAACTTCGACCCGGCCAATATGATCCTCTACAACAACGGCGATCCGATCCAGGCCATGCAGGCCCTGGGCAACCGCATCCGCAACGTCCACATCAAGGATGCGGTCCTCACCAAGGTCCCCGGCACCTGGGGCGAGGAAGTCGTCGTCGGCACGGGTCAGGTGGCTTGGCCAAAGTTCTTCGAGATCCTCAGCCACCTCGACTTCCATGGCGACCTCTGCATCGAGCGAGAGGCCGGGAATCAGCGACTCCAGGATATTCGCACCGCGCGAAAGTACCTGGAATCACTTGGCTGACTGCGTGCCATTGGCCGCCCGCTTTTCCGTGCCCTTCGCTGGTTTCGTTGCCGGCCGTGGTAACGGACGTGTTGCCGGTTTTGGCGTCGGCTTCGTTGCCGGCGGTGTTGTGGGCGGAGGAGAAGCGGCTGCTATCGTATCGAGTAGTTCGAGCAGTTCGCTCTCATCGAGCTTGCCCGACTTATCCTTGTCCGCCTGAGCAAAGGCACGTTCGGCGGCAGAAACGGCTTGAGCCAGCGTCAGCTTCCCCGTCTTCTCCTGATCAACGACCTGAAAGATGGCCCTTGCCCAGTGCGAGGTCGGGTCCGGCTGAGTGGTTGGGGGTCGTTTCTTGTCGGCGTTGTTTCTCTGTTGTTGAGCGAGTTGCTGGAACACGCCCGCCATAACCTTCATCAAGGCCGGCGAGTTCAGTGCATTCTGGTGGGACATATCCGCCTTGGCAAAGCCTTCTCGAACTGCGGCCATGAATTCCGGACCCGTGAGCTTGCTGTCGTAATTGCTGTCCGCGGCACGCATGAGAAAGACCGTAACCCACGGCAGGTTTCCATAGACCCGGCTGGCATGCAGGCCGCCACGCGGAGGCACGGGTGGCCGATGCCCTCCCGGGGTAAAACCCTCCGTCTCGCCAGCAAGCTGCGCCTTGAGGGACTGAATGCGACGCGTGACAAAGGCCTTGAGCGGAATGGCCGGTTGTCCTTGCCAGCCCATCAGTTGGGTCTTCGGCCGCGGCGGAACCTTGACAGGACGCGTACTGGGACGAGTAGCCGGTTGGCGATGCTTGGCTTCCCAGGCAGCATCGGCTGCGGTCTCGGCCTGAGCCATGATCCCTTGCAGGGAATCGATCCGCGGAAATAGTCTTTCGGGATTGAAGTACCCGCTCAGGAATTGAGCAATGTGGTTGCGGTACATCTGGTTGTACTGGGGAATCGCCAGCAGGCGATCGATGATCTTCGCCTCCCCGGAATGCGGGTGCATGATGCTCAAATGCAAAGCCGGCTCGATCGGCGCCGCAGAGGTGAAGTTCGCAAACGACAGGTTCAGATCCCAAGGCATCAGATAGAAACGGTCATCCTTGGGATTGAGGTACATGTAGAAGTTGTGGCCCGTATACAGCGGGCAATCGAGATTGGAGAGAATGACGTAGCCGGCCAAAAGCCGGAGGAATTCATCGACATTAAGGTAGCCATCAATCTGTCGCCGAAAGGTTTCGTCATCGGCGTAATTGATAAGCTTGATGAAGTCAATGGTGCGCCGGGCCGTAGCAGGCGTGGGAGGAGTTCGGCTGTTGTAGTGCGATTCGTACGTGTTCCATTGCTCCCCCATGTACGGCAAGCCGCGGATCGACCAGGGCTTCATGAGCATCCCTTTGGCCGAGCCGAACCGGTCCTTGAGAAATGCTTTGGAATCGATGGGTTCGATCAGGGTATACAAGCCGACGTACTCTCGCTCACAACGCCCTTCGATGCTGAGATAGACCAGGGCGAAGGTCGTCCGCGGTGCAGGGACACCCAAGGTGCGGAAGACCTCATAACCCAGGGTTTCGCGCAACAGCGAGGGATCGTACGCATTGTTGTTGAGGTATAAGCAGGCCAAGCCAAGGAACTTCTGGCCATCCACAAAGCGGTTGAAGTCGATCTTGTATGGGCGTTTGTAGCTGGACGCGCCCCAGTTGAAGGACGAGTTGCCACGCTGGCGGAAGCCAACATCCTTTACGGCCACGCCATCGCACTCAAAGGTTGCCTTCACATAGGCAAACTGCATTCCATAGAAATTGGGCTCCAGCCGCTGTCCCTCACGATAGGCCACCAGTTGGGAGGTTGGGATAATCAACACCGGCTGCGTGGCCGGTCGGGTCGAGGGCCGGGGCATGGCGCTGGCGACGAGGTAGTCGCGGCCTTTCCTGTTGCCGGCGGGTTGCATGACCTGCCACTGCTTGTCCGTGATGCGAATGTGGATGGTATGGAGGCGCTCGGTGGTCCAGAACTGGTCGGCTGCGGCGCTTTCTTTGCGGGCAGCAAGCCCCCCGCGGGTGCAGGTCAGCAAGCAGAAGACAACCGTTAAAATCAAGAGCGTGCGGCACATACGCACCTTCATACGTCCGTAACCATCGGACGTTGACGAAATCGAGCGGCTTGCGATCGGATGAGCCTTGTGCGACAGTGCCGCGGGACCATTGATAAGCATGGAGAGCCTATGCGGAAGCGTGTTGCTGCAATCTGGCCACTACGTTCCTTCGCCTTGATAGCCACCCTGGCCCGGCTGGCGGCTGCGATGGCCATTGCGGCGGACCCACCGTCTACTCAGCCGCATGTGGAATACATGATCGTGGTCACCGGCGGCGAACTGCTCTCCGGCATCTATCCGGATTCGCATACCCATTTCTTGACTAAGACCCTGACTCCGCTGGGATTGCGATGTGCCGGGGCCATGACCGTGGACGACCGGCCGACGGACATCAAGGAGGCCATTCGCTTTTGCCGGGCCAAGGTACCGCTGGTCATCGTCACCGGTGGCCTGGGTCCCACAGACAACGACCTCACCCGCGAAACGATCTCGGAAGCTACCGGAATCCCGCTGCACGAGCACGCCGAGGTCCTGCAAGACATGTTGCGGCGGTTCAACGTGAAGCTGGACCAGCTGCGCCCGAACCTCCGGCGGCAGGCGCAAATGCCGGTTCGGGGCACCTACCTGAAGAATCCGAATGGCACGGCCAATGGTCTGGTGTTTGATCTGGCGGACGGCGTGGTCGTGGCCTTGCCCGGACCGCCGAGGGAGCTGCAGCCCATGGTGCGTGATGAGCTTGTGCCGTTTTTGAGCAAGCGATTTGGCACCCATCTGCCCGGGTGTTCGTTGACGGTGCGGTTCGTGGGAATCGGCCAGTCGCAGATCAGCCAGACCCTTAGGGAAAACGTACCTTGGGGGCCTGAGATTACGCTGAACTCGCAATTCGAGGGAGGCCGGGTCGATTTCACCTTTTCCCTGCCGGACGATACGCCCCGTGGCCGCGAACAGCTTAATGAACTGAAGGATAAGATCCTCAAGCACCTCGGTGACTACGTCTATGCGACGGACGAGACTTCTCTGGAGGAGCACGTCACCAGGCTCCTGGCAGCCCGTGGCACAACATTGACCCTGGTGGAGGTCGGTAGCGGCGGCAGCCTTGCGGCACGATTCTCCAGTGCCGATACCGCTTGCAAGGTGTTGGGAGGAGCCTATGCGGCCGCTTCCGAAGAGAAGGTAAAACAGATGCTTCCGGTGGCCACCAGCACAAGAGTTGGCGCAGCACTCAGCGATGAAGAGGCGGTCATCGCTGCCATACCCAAGCCCATCGCCACGGGCTGGGTGATCCTGGTCGGCGAGCTGCAACAGGACAAGAATGGCAGCCGGTATGTGAATGTAGTCTACCGGCTGCCTGATGGCTCGCTCGACAAGCAGCGCATCGCGTTTCGAGGGGACGAAGCGGCGCGATCGGGCCTGGCCACGCAGATTTGGGATCATCTGCGACGGCGACTGCGGTAGGAAAAGACTGCAGACATCCGAATGACTCGACGAACGGACTGGCCGTCGGAGGAAACTTAGGGGACTTGTCCCCTGGGCGTTATAGCGTCAGAGCATTTTCACTTCATTGGCGAATAGTCCGTCGGCGTCATGAATGTGGACTTAACGCCGTTGGGGATTGTCAGGGGGCCGCCGGCTTTTTCTTCGGAGGCTTTCCTGGCTGCGATCCACTCTGGGTCGGCGCCGAAGTTCTTGAATGACTCGGCGGCGGCTTCACGACTCTTGTGGGCGAGGATGTAGACCAGCGTATCGTCGGCGCCATTGGCCTTCTCGACCGGCGTCCAATAGCCGATGTTCGTCATGCCGTGTTTTTTGAACAGGGCGACCGTATGGTCGCGGAAACGGGCCAGCAGATTGGGCAGGTTACCCGACGTGCATTTGTAGACACGCAATTCGAACACGCGCGGCTCGGCTGCGGAACTCGGGGCAATGGCGGGAGAGAAATCGGTCGCCTTGAGGAACAAAGAATCGACCTTGGTCACGAGCCGGCCATTCTTTTCGGACTCGGCCGCGACGGCTTTCCATTCGGGATCGGCCCCGAAAGCTTTCCAGGCGTTTTCCCGGGCTTCGCGGTCCGGGTAAGCGAGGATGTAGGTCAGCTTGTTGTCGGGGTTTTCCGAGGGAATCCAATAGCCGACGTTCACCATGCCGTGCTTCGCGAAGAGCTTGCAGGTGTGATTGCGGAAGCGGGAACTGAGGGCGTCGAGTTTTCCCGGCGCGGCATAGTAGGTGCGCATTTCAAACAATCGGGTGTCTTTCGCCTTTTCACCGGAGGATTCAGCAGCGACAGCCAGTGAAGTCAGGGTCAGAGACAAGACGCAGCACAGGATGGGGAATCTCATCGGCTTTCCTCGAATCAAGCATCTTTGAGAACGCGAGCCACTTTGGCGGATCGTCCTTGTGTCACAACTCTTACCACCCTAGAATCGATTTCGTTGTAGTGGCCTTCTCCAGCGAAAAGACAGCATTTCGGGGTATATCGCATGATCCGAGTCGCGCTGATGCTCGTGGCGGTCATCGTGCTAGTCGGCATGCCGGCCAAAGCGGCCGATGTGGAAGAGATTGTCTTTGCCGTACGTTCGGTCACTCCGGGGGGACACTGGTACGAGAACTTTGGATATTACGCACAGAATGAGAACGCCAAGCTCTATGGGGCGAACGGTCGGCTGTGCCGATTGAATGTTCGGACCAGCAAGCTGACGGTGTTGTTGAACGATCCTAAAGGGGGCATTCGGGATCCGCAAGTCCACTACGATGGAGGCAAGATCCTGTTTTCGTATCGCCCCGGTGGATCGGACTACTACCACCTTTACGAGATCTGTGTGGACGGGAGCGGCCTGCGGCAATTAACGTCGGGGCCTTATGATGACATTGAGCCGATTTACCTGCCCGATGGGCGGATCCTGTTTTGCTCGAGCCGGTGCAATCGGTGGGTGCCATGCTGGTTTACTCAGGTGGCGGTGTTGTATTCGTGCGATGGGGATGGACGGAATATTCATCCGGTATCGGGCAACATCGAGCACGACAACACGCCATGGCTGCTGAACGATGGAAGGGTGATTTACGAGCGGTGGGAGTATGTGGACCGCAGCCGAGTGTCGTTTCATCATCTCTGGACGACCAATCCCGATGGCACGGGCCAGATGGTTTATTATGGCAACATGCATCCCGGGACGCTCATGATTGATGCCAAGCCAATCCCGGGGACGGACAAGATTGTGGCGGTCTTTTCACCGGGGCATGGCAAGACGGAGCATGCCGGCGTAATCACCATTGTCAACCCGAATGCGGGCCCGGATGAGCAATCGTCGGCGAGGCCAATCAGTCGGACCGATGATTTTCGGGATCCGTATGCGATCTCTGAGGATTGTTTTCTCGTGGCCCAGGGGCCTCGCATCCTGAGGATGAATGGGCGAGGGGATACGAATGAGGTTTACAGCCTGCCTCCTGAACTGGCCAAGGCAGGCGTGGAATGCCACGAGCCTCGGCCGTTGTGTGCTCGGCCGCTAGAACCGGTCATCCCCTCACGGGTAGCGATCGGGGAGACGACTGGGCGGCTGATCCTCAGCGATGTCTATAGCGGACGGAATATGGAGGGGGTCCGGCGTGGCGAGATCAAGAAGCTATTGATCCTGGAAAACCTGCCCAAGCCCGTCAACGAGAGTGGCAAGATGCCTCCGATGAGCTGGGGCGGAACGTACACGCTGGAGCGGGTACTGGGGACGGTGCCTGTCGAGTCGGACGGTTCGGCGTACATGGAAGTACCGGCGCTACGCAGCCTGTTTTTCGTTGCGTTGGATGAGAACAACAGGTCGGTGAAGCGAATGATGAGCTTCCTGAGCGTCATGCCGGGTGAGACGACGGGATGCGTCGGTTGCCACGAGCGGCGGACGCAGACCCCGGGCATAGATCGCAATGCGCCCTTGGCGCTGCGGCGGGCGCCGAGCCAGATTGCGCCGCTGGCAGGCATGCCGGATGTCTTTGACTTTCCGCGCGACATCCAGCCGATTCTCGACAAGCATTGCGTGCGATGTCACGATGTCGATCGACGTGATGGCGGGGTGATCCTGAGCGGCGATCGCGGGCCGATTTACTCGCATAGCTATTACACCTTGACGGCCTTGGGGCAGGTTTCAGATGGGCGGGATCGATTGATGACAAACCTTCCGCCGCGAGCGATCGGGACTTCGGCCAGCCCTTTGATGCAGAAGCTCGATGGACGCCACCATGGGGCGGTGTTGAGCCCTCACGAGCAGGACCTGATCCGGTACTGGATCGAGTCGGCAGCACCGTATCCGGGGACCTATGCGGCCCTGGGCAGTGGGATGATTGGCGGGTATCCGAAGAGCCAGTTAGATACGAGTGACCGGCGGTGGCCGGCCTCAATCGCAGCGGGTGAGGCGATTCGCCGGCGATGCCTGAGCTGTCATGACAAAGCGATGCCAATGCCGCAGTACCTTTCGGATGATCTGGGACTGGTACTGCAGAATCCCGATCCGGACGACGTCCGGATCCGCTGGTCGCGGCATCGGTTCTTCAACCTGTCGCGGCCGGAGAAGTCGTTGATTCTACTGGCGCCTTTGGCGAAAGAGGCCGGGGGGTACGGGTTGTGCGGGCCGAAGAAGAGAGATCAAGCAGGTTCGGTGACGCCGGTTTTTGCAAGCCGAGATGATCCGGACTACCAGAAGGTTTTGGCCCTGTGTGCCGAGGGGAAGAAGTACCTGGAGCAGATCAAGCGATTCGATATGCCGGGTTTCCGCCCGCCGGCGATGTATATCCGGGAGATCAAGCGATACGGGATCCTTCCGGTGGACCTTGGGCAGAACGATCCGATCGACGTGTACGCGACAGATCAAGCATACTGGCGCTCGCTGTGGTGGAGGCCTGGCACGACAATTGGACAACCATAAGCCGACGGACTAATGGACGGCTTGGCAAAGGGATTGAACAATGAAGATCATGACCCGATGCATCTCGAAGATAGCCGGGGTTTTCACGGTCCTGGCGACCATGGGGTATGTCAGCCTGGCACGTGGAGCGGAGATGATGCCAGATCGAGGCACCCATGCCCCGCCACCTGCCCCCAAGGTAGTGACGTATCCGGCTCCCGCGGGTGAGACGGTGACAGGCGATTATGAAGTATGGGCGGCGGGCCAGAAGATGGATGTATATGGCGCTCGCGTGCTGGATGCGCCATTTGCGGGGAAGGAATGGGACTATGGAGGGCCGTACTCCTTTGCCAACTTCGACATGGTCGGACCCGTGGAGGTTCGGATCACCTCCAAACGATCCCTTGGCAATGTGGTGATCCGGCCGGAGTCATCCGGGATTAAGCCGGTACTGGCGGACGAGCACACACTCACCTTCACGTTGAACAGCCCGAGAAAGCTCAGCATCGAACCGGATGGCAAGAAAGGACCTCTTTTGCTTTTTGCCAATCCCCTGGAGGCCAATGCGCCGAAACCCACCGATCCCGGCGTTGTCTACTTCGGCCCGGGCGTACACAAGCCAGAGAAGATCTCGCTGGGCAGCAACCAGACACTCTACATCGCCGGTGGCGCGGTCGTGAAGGCCGAGGTGTTGGCGCAGGGGTCCAACATTCGGATTCTGGGTCGAGGTGTGCTGGATGGATCCGACTGGGAATGGCGGAAGGGCCCGGTGGGCAATCTCATCGCAATCCGCAACAGCACGGATGTGGAGGTAAATGGCATCACGCTTCGCGGATCAGCCCATTGGACCATCGTGCCGCGAAACAGTCAGCGTGTGACCATCCGCAACGTGAAACTCTGCAATTCTCGCGTACAGAATGACGACGGCATCAATCCGTGTAACTCGCAGGACGTGCTGATCACCGATTGCTTTATTCGGAGCGATGATGATTGCGTTGCACTTAAAGGGCTCGACTTCACGGCTGCCAACAGCAACGTGGAGCGGATCACTGTTGAGAATTCGATCCTGTGGTGCGATCGGGCGAGGATTTTCCTGCTGGGGCACGAAAGCCGGGCGGCGTTCATGCGCAACGTGACACTACGCAACCTGGATGTTATCCATTTCACGATGACACCCTTTCTGCTGGAGCCGGGCGAGGACATGCGGCTTGAGGATATCACCGTCGAGAACATCCGGATTCACGGCGAAGGACAGCGGGAACTGATCCGCCTGCGGCCGGTGGTGAACCAGTACATGCGCAAGCAGGTGCCCGGGTTTATTCGCAACGTGCAGTTCAAGAACGTAACCGTCGAAGGGCGGGCGGGTGAGTATCTGGTGCAGGTGGAGGGGGCGGACGCCGAGCACGATGTTCGCGGCGTGACGTTCGAGAATGTCTCGATCATGGGATCGCCGCTGACGGAAAAAACCGCTTCACTGCGACGAGGGAAGCACGCGGAATCGCTGCGATTCGGGGCGCCGACGAAATAGCAACCCGCCGTGCGACCGTCGCTACAGCAGAGGCTTGGTGGAGAAAAGCTGGGCCAGGGTTGACATCGTGGTAACTGGGAAGTTGACGAGGGGCTGGGCCGAGAACGGCATGGCTCGATTGGCGAGCGGGGACCGCGGGGCAATTGAAGTGTGCGGGTTCGATAATGCACGGCTGGGGTCGCGAGTGGCGAGTATTCCGGTCTGGGCAATAAACGCCGAGTCGATCAGGAAGTAGTCGTCGCCATCCACCACGCCGTTCAGGTTCAGATCGCCATTGCGGTACTGGTCCTGCTGGGTAATGAAGCCGGAGTCAACCAGGAAGTAATCGTCGCCATCGACGATGCCATTGAGGTCCACATCACCATTCCAGGTGTATTTCACCAGGATGTCGTTTTCGGTAACGGACTGGCCGGCGAAGCGGGTGAGGATGGGCGTGCCGTTCTCGTCGTTGAGCATGATGGCCAAGCCGGTCAGGTTGTTGGCTTGGGCGGCAGAACTGGTCAGGCCGGTGCCACTCCATCGGCCATCGGAACTACAGGCGGATTTGATCCAATTTGAGAGCTGAGCCAAGTCGGCGATTCTGCGCTGTGGACTGCTTTGGAGGATCAGCGCGTTGTCAGCCAGGTCCAGGGTGGCTTGGGCATCGAGTGAGAGGGCGCTGATGTGCAGGACGATTGGGTTACCGGTGGACAATCGCATCTGGACGGGGCCATTCAGGGTTAGCGATGAGAGGTGTTGGGTGCTGTCGAGAAGAAGCAGGGTTGCTTCAAGGGGGTTGCTGGACGCAATCCGCAGGCGGAGGCCAGCCAGGTCGCTGGCGATGTGATAGGTGCCGCCGTCGAGGTCCAGGAGGCTTAGCTCATTCAGGGGAGCGATGAAGGTGGGGGTTGAGCTATCGGGTTGAGCATTCCTAAAGACTTCCAGGCTCGAGTTTCTTGTCCGCAAATAGAACTGATCCCCCCCACTGCCGCGGAGGGTGGTGGCATTGATGGTGAAGCTTTCGGTGGCGGCGCTGGGCAAGGCATTGCCCGACAGGTCCGCAATGCCTGATGCATTGGCAATGAGGGATAGCGTATAGCGGCCCTCGCACCAGGTTAGCGAAGATAGGCCACGGAGAATCCAGTCCTGGGCGTCGGTGCTGATGAGGCTGACACTCGCCGGCCAGACGAGGGCTTGGCCGTTGCGGGTGAGGATCAGATCCGCCAGATCGAGGCCAGTGATCGGCTCGCTGAAGCGGATGACGATCGAGTCCACAGCGGTCTCCCGCGGGTCGGGCGTTGCGGGGAGGATCTGCACCGCGGGTGGGGTTTTGTCGCTGTTAGCACGCCCGGGTGAGCCGCCGACGACCTCCGCGGTCCAGTTGCCCGCTTCGTTGCCGTAGGCTGTGGGATCGATGCGGGCCAGCGAGGAGCCCTGCCCATCGGAGGCAATGGGCCAGGGGGCTTGGTTGTTGTACTTGATCCGTTCCACGGTCACGATCGGCACATACCCATCGCCCTCGGGGCTGCCAGGTTTGGCCAGTTCCAGCGTGTCCCCCGCGTTGTCCAGCAAGCCGGTGAACGGTCCGAAAACGGGCACATTGGCGGGGATGGCGTACTGGCTGCGGAAGGTCTGCGGATCGATGCCAACCACCAATGCATAGCCCGCGGCCGGGATCGACGCTCCGACGGGGAAGGTGTAGTGGATGCCATCGACAAAGGCCCAGAGGTTGGCCGGATGCAGCGGGTCGTACAACGGCAGATTGACACTCGTGAGGTTCTTGAGCTCGACAAACTCGACATCGCCGCTGGCGGGGTTGTACATGATTTCGTTGATCACGACGGGGCCCACCAGCGGATCGGCGTTGGCTTGGCCAGGCGTGGGGGTACTTTGGGCCACAAAGTCGCTTCCGCCGGTGCTCTTGATATGGAGGCCGAAGCTCGCATCGCGATCGGCGGCACCGAAGTCGACGGATTCGCGGTAGCCGCCCAAGTTTCCCTGACCATCACTGCTGGTCAGATATGCCTGATCGCCGGTGTGCTCCTGGAAACCAAACGGCACTCGGCAGCCGGGGTTGGAGACATTGCCAAAGTGCTGAGCCTGGGTGAAGACTAGATAGGCATGCGGACCGATCATGGTGCCGGCAAGAAGACGGTACTTGGTCAGATCCTCGTCGGAGTCGCTGAGGAACCAGCCGGAGAGATCAACGGGAGCATCGCTGTTGTTATAGAGTTCGAGCCAGTCGCCCTGGTCGGCGGAGGGGTGGCTCATGAGTTCGTTGATGACGATGGTTCCGGGAGCCAAGCCGGGGTCGGCAACGGCCGGTGCACCGTTGAGCGGGTTGCTGGGACGCCAGCCGTCCTTGCTGGAGAGAATGGTGTCGGTGGCATCAGGATCTCGTGCGACCAGCGAATAGCCGTCGCCGTCGGCAATGGCATACCAGCCGTCTTTGTAGGTGAAGTCCTCAATGACCTGGCCGAGGTTCGTTGTGAGGGTGATGCGAGCACCGGCATTGTCCAATGCGCCGAGGTATTCGCCGGCGATGGGGATGCCTGTGCCATACCGATTCTGGAAGGCGGCTCGGTTCCGGACCAACACGATCCGCTCGGCGGGATCGATTCTGGCACCGTCGGGGAAAATGAAATGAATACCGTTGGTGAAGGTATAGCCCGCGAGATCCAAGGATGCTAAGCCGGTGTTCTGCAGTTCGATGAATTCGAAATCATCGGCGGAATACGGGCTACTGTCGGGAGGCGGGGCCGGGTGATACATCAACTCCGTGATGCGGAGGGAGGGCGCTGCGCCGATGAGGAATGCGGCTTCATCGAGGGCACTCCAAGTGCCGGCGTCCAGGATGCGTGCTTTGACGCATGTGCTGCGAGTGAGGGTAATGGCGGCGGTGTAGATCAGGGCATTGGGTGACAGGGCGCCGCCGGGCAGGCGCGGGTCGGATCCGTCGAGGGTGTAGTAGATCGTACCCTGACCCGTGGGGCGATCGATGGTGAACTGGGCCGTGGAGACGAAGGTGCCGCCATGTTGACGGATCGCCGGGGCATCGATGCTGGGGTAGAGCCCGGCCTTGCGGAACTGCTGCAGCACATTGGCAGTGCGCTGGGGAAAATAGCTATTCAGCAGACGGTTCTGTTCGGTCAACCAGCTCCCATTGCGCGTGTACAGGATGGCCGATGGGTCCGATCGGGCATCGCGGCGCCAATCGCCCCAGCGTGCCGATTCGGCGACGATGGCCTTATCGATCCTGGCGGCTTCTTCCTGGTAGCGGGCGCTGCCGGCGGCGGGTGTCAACGCGCCATCGTTGAAGAACTGCTTCTGTACGCGGTCGGCCCAAAGCAAGCGAAACTCGGCGTT
>JBLNDH010000407.1:0-3631 GCA_050261455.1 Bacillota bacterium | reverse complement strand
GCTGTACCAGCATCGAATCCGCCAGATCGGCCGGGGCCGACTCACGCGGCAACTGGCGCAGAGTCTTCTGTTGTGCCAGCAGATCCTGCAGCAACGCCCGATGAGAAGGATTGGCTTCCAGGTGCCGTTCAATCTCCTCTCGCTCGGGACCAGTCAACTGCCCGTCCACATAGGCACAAAGCTTGGCCTCGATCTGTTCAACATCGTCCATCATAAGCACTCTTCGGCCCAACCGACGGGGAACCTTATCGGGCTTTCTCCCCGCCGCTTCGGCTTCCCAGTTCCCAGGCCAAATACTACATCCACCAATGATATTGAATCAAACGCACCAACGAGAACGGTGGAGCCCTTGCAGCAGGTGCGCCGCCCGGGCGGAAAGCCCGGCACTCCATACGATGTGGTTTCTACGGCCGGCGACCCGATAAATAGGGCAGCAATTCGTCCCGCAACGCGAGCCTCGCACGGAACAGCCGGCTCTTGAGGGTTCCCAGCGGCAGGCCCAATACGTCGGCCATCTGCTGATAGTCAAAACCCTCAATATCGCGCATCACCAACACAGCTCGATACTCGGCATCCAGTCGGCCCAAGGCCGCCAGAACCTGTTGACCTTGTTCTCGCTTCTCCAAGTCCTCCGGCGGCGGATCCACCGACTCCTGCGCCAGACGATCCACCAGGCTGGATGCCTGATCGTCCGTGCCGTGATGTCCGTTCCCGCTCTGCCCCGACCAGGAAAGCGAAAAGACCCGATGACGCTGCACTTTGCGCAATCGGCTGATCGCCAGGTTCACCGCGATCCGGAACAGCCAGGTGTATGGGGACGCATCCCCACGAAAGCTGTCCAGCTTCATCAAGCCGCGGGTGAAGGCCTCCTGCGTCAGCTCACGAGCCTCTTCGCGATCTCCAATCAGTCGGAGCACCGCGTTATACAGCCGATCCTGATAGGCCAGCACAATCTGCCCGTACGACGCCCGATCACCCCGTTGGGCCCGGCGCAGCCATTCCAGCTCGCGCCGCCCATCCTTTTCGAGCAAGCCGGCTGGAATCCCGGAATCAGGTTGTGCTCCACTCAGACTCGACATGTAGTTGGACGCAGCTTGAAGAAAAAGGTTCCCCGGAATCCGGTCCACTTTCGTCACATTCATCGGTCCTCCATGACCGACGACGACCCGGGATCATCACTATGACAGGCCGACAAAATAACGTCAATGAGGTCACCCAACGCGTTACAAAAACGTTACTTTTCAATAGCGATGGATCAGTTCTCAGGAAGGCAATGACTAAGGGAAAATAGGCAACCTTTGCCGTCCCGGAACGGCAAAAGCCCAGCGATTTTGTAATATACCGCACGGCCGGCGGCTTCGAAAGAGTAAACACCACCAAATATGTCGCCGGCCCCGGTTTTTCCTTTCACACAATCCGGACCAAAATGCAAATCGCCTTTTGTCGCTTGGTCAGAAAGCGAATCGGTTTCTCAAATCCGCTTTCCAACTGGTGATGGCAACCCCTTCCGCGATCAGCAGGTCACGCTTCTTCTTTACGCCATCGGCAAAGCCCGTCAGTGAACCATCACTGCCGACCACGCGATGGCAGGGAACCTGCGGCGCATAGGGGTTGTGATTCAGGGCGTTGCCCACGGCCCGGTAGGCCTTGGTGCCGAGTTTGTGAGCGATGTCCGCATAGGTGACGATCTGCCCCCGTGGAATCCGAGCCGTTAACGCCCAGACCTTCTGATTAAACGTCATGCCTTGGCAGATCTGGCCGGCCTTGATTTGCTGTTCGAACATGTCGCACCTCTTTTTACCCAGCTTTACAGACCAATCTCACTATTTTTCTGTAACACGCGGGCATCTGCAACCACTTTATAGGTGGCGGAGCAAGCGACTTTTCCCGACTTGTCGCTTGAATCTGCCCGTTTGGTCTCATCATCCCCCCACAAGGGTGCCAGTATTGGGTCTGCCACTGCCCCCACCTGGCGCCCTTCTTTGTATTTGTCTTGGTCCGCTCAGACACTTAACATCCCGCATCATGCCGACTGCAACCCTTGCGGAATTCCTGGACGTACTGGAGAAGCATGGCGAACTGGCCCGCGTAAAGACGCGTGTCTCGCCCATTCTAGAGATCACGGAGGTTGCCGATCGCGTTTCCAAACTACCGGCACCACACGGGCACAACGAGAGGGATCGCAGTGGAGCGGGCCAATCGGGCGGGAAGGCTTTGCTATTTGAGAATGTGGAAGGATCGGAGATCCCCGTCGCCATCAACACCTTTGGCTCCTACTGGCGAATCAACCAGGCCCTTGGCAGCAGCAATCTCGAAGAATTGGCCGATCGGGTCCAGCAATTGGTCAAGCCGGAGATCCCCACCACCCTGATGGAGAAGATGCGGAAGCTGCCGGATCTGATGAAGATGGCCAGCTACCCCGCCAAGACCGTGCGCAGCGGCATTTGCCAACAGGTGGTCCTGGAAGGTGACAAGGCCGACCTGGGGCGGTTGCCGATCATCCAATGCTGGCCTCACGATGGAGACCTCGACAGCGGCCAAGTCGTCGATCCGCAGGTCGTCAGCAGCGTGAAGGAACGCGGCACCGGCCGATACATCACCCTCGGTGGCATTTACACCAACAACCCGGTGGATGGCTCGCGCAACATCGGGATGTATCGCATTCAGGTCTACGGCCCTCGCAAATGTGCCATGCACTGCCATGTTCATCACGACGGGGCACGCAACCTGCGCCTCTGGCAGCAGCGAGGGCAGAAGATGCCGATGGCGATCGTGTTGGGCGGCGAATCGGTCCTGCCGTATGCCGCCAGCGCCCCCCTGCCGCCGGGCATCGAGGAGATCCTCTTCGCCGGCTTCCTGAACGGCAGCGGCATCGAGATGGTGCGATGCAAGACCATCGACATGGAAGTGCCAGCCAACGCCGAGATCGTCATTGAAGGATATGTCGATCCGAATGAGCCCCTGATGGAAGGCCCCTTCGGCGACCACACCGGCTATTACTCGCTGGCGGATTGGTACCATGCTTACCACGTGACGGCCATCACCCATCGCAAAAACCCCATCTACCCCACCACCATCGTGGGCCGAGCCCCCATGGAAGATTACTTCCTCGGCAAGGCGACCGAGCGGGTCTTTCTGCCGCTGGTGAAGATGATCATGCCCGACATCATCGACTATTGCTTGCCCGTGAGCGGCGTGTTTCACAACTGCATCTTCGTGAAAATCAAGAAGGAATTCCCCTACCAGGCCCGCCGGGTGATGCACGCAATCTGGGGAGCGGGGCAGATGTCCTTGACGAAGTTCATCATTGTGGTGGATGCGGACATCGACGTACATGATGAACAGGAGGTGCTGTTCCGGCTGTTCGCCAACTGCGATCCGGAGCGGGACATTGAGATCGTCCATGGGCCGGTCGACATTCTGGATCACGCATCGCCGGAATTGGGCGTCGGGAGCAAGATCGGCTTCGACGCGACGATCAAGATCCCCGGCGAAGGCAAGGTGCGGCGGTGGCCAAAAGACCTGGTCATGACGCAGGAGATCAAGGAGTTGGTATCGAGAAAATGGAAGGAGTATGGGATTTCATAGAGCAGTTCCGGTTTGGGCATACACCTGGCTCCGAACCCTCACC
>JBLNDH010000406.1:0-2725 GCA_050261455.1 Bacillota bacterium | reverse complement strand
GGCACCCCGTGATCGTGCTGACCGCCATCAGGCCTGCATACAGCACCGATCGTCGTGCCCATGTGCCGATGTCCATCCAACCCCGGCGTACGCCTTCTTTCATAGCCTACTCCAATGCCATGTACACGAGCCGCCGAATTCCACCAGCGCTCGTGCTCGAATTCGACTAACGGTAATCGATTGCGCTCGATCGAACAAGCACACCCCCTCTCATTGAACAGCGCAAAAAAACGGCGGCATCTTGTTGATGCCGCCGCCACTCTCTTCTCAGTCTGTAAGCCAGCCGTCAGATCTTGATGCTCTTGACCAGCTCTTTCACGTGATTCACGCTACTTTCGAATGCCTTCCGCTCATTCGCGTCCAATTCCACTTCGAGAACACGCTCCACGCCATCCTTCCCGAGGATGCACGGCACGCCCACGAAGTACCCGCCCACGCCGTACTCCTTCTCGCAATACACCGCGCACGGCATGATCCGCTTCTTGTCCTTGATGACCGCTTCCGCCATCGCCACCGTCGCCGACGACGGGGCATAATAGGCGCTGCCCGTCTTCAGCAGACTGACGATCTCGGCCCCGCCATTCCGCGTCCGCTTGATGATCTCTTCCAGCCGCTGCGGCTTGACCAGCTGCGTGATCGGAACGCCGCCGGCAAACGTGTACCGCGCCAGCGGCACCATGTCGTCGCCATGCCCGCCCAGCAGCAACGCCTGCACGTCCTCCACGCTGCACCCGACTTCTTCAGCCAAGAACGCCCGATAACGTGCTGCGTCCAGCACACCCGCCTGTCCCATCACCCGCTTGGCCGGGAAGCCTGACGCCTTCCACGCCACGTACACCATCGCATCCAGCGGATTGCTGACCACGATCAACACCGCGTTCGGCGAGTACTTGGCCACATTCTCCGCAACGCTCTTCACGATTCCCGTGTTGGTGTTCAGCAGATCATCCCGGCTCATGCCCGGCCGGCGCGCGATCCCCGCGGTGATGATCACCACATCGCTATCCGCCGTCGCCTCGTAGCTGGTTGTGCCCTTGATCCGGGCATCAAACCCCTCGATCGGAGAGGCTTCATACAGATCCAGTGCCTTCCCTTGCGGCATGCCTTCCACCGCCGGAACGTCCACCAGAACGATGTCGCCCAACTCTTTGCTCGCGGCCCACACGGCTGCCGTTGCACCCACGTTCCCGGCGCCAACAACTGTCACTTTCGCACGTCGCATAATCGGTCCTTTCTCGATACTTATCGTAGCGATACCGGACTCTCCAATCGCTCACCGGCCTTGGAGATCTCGGTAGAGGTTGCAATTGTAGGGTGTATGACTTATTAGAGTCCCGTTGCTGCCGCAACGGACAATGTCGGTGGGTTAACCCACAAAGCGGAGAACCTCTGCATGTACAAATTACACAGACCGCACCTTACAGCCTGGCTGCTTACCATTGTACTGGTATTCCTTCATATTCCAAGTGTTGCGCGCGCTGCCGACCGCATCGAGTTCACCCAGGAGACGCTTGATAACGGCCTGCGCGTGATTTATGCGCCTCTGCACCAGGCCCCCGTTGTCCATGTCCGGCTCTTCTATCACGTTGGCAGCCGCGACGAACGCCCGGACCGCCAAGGCTTTGCCCACATGTTTGAGCACATGATGTTCCGTGGCTCCCAGCACGTGAAGCCCGAAGAACATATGAAGCTCATTAATATGGTGGGGGGAGACGTCAACGCCTTTACCAGCTTCGATCAGACCGTCTACTTCGAGACTATCCCCGCTAACCAGCTGGAGTTAGCTCTCTACCTCGAAGCCGACCGCATGGCCAGTTTCAAGGTCTCCGATGAGATCTTCAACATCGAACGCCGCGTTGTCGCCGAGGAATGGCGTCGTCGCCTCAATGCCCTCTACGGCGGCGTCGCCGAGGACTTCTTCAAGCTCGTCTTCACCACCCATCCCTACCGCTGGACCCCCATCGGCAACATGGATCACCTGCGGGCCGCTCATGTTCAGGAACTCCAGGACTTCTTTAATACCTACTATATCCCGAACAACGCCGTCCTCGTCATCGCCGGCGATTTTGATGCCGCCGCTGCCCGAAACCTGGTGAAGAAATACTTCGCCTGGATCCCCCGTGGCCCGGAAATCCAACGCCACATCCCCAAGGAGCCCGCCCAGACCGCCGCTGTCCGTGCGGAAAAGGCTCAGCGCGTTCCCTTGGCAAAGGTTCTGATCGGTTACAAGGTTCCCCCATACCGCTCGGACGACCACTACACGCTCTCCCTGCTCTCCACGATCCTGGGTGGCGGCAGTTCCAGCCGCCTCGACAGCCTCCTGGTGAACGGCAACAACCCCCTCTGCGTTGACGTGGGTACCTATGACTACGCCTTGGAGGATGGCGGTTACTTTAATGTCAGCGCCACCATCCTCAGTGGCCGCGATCCTGCCACCGTCGAAAAGCTCCTGAACGACGCTGTTGCCAACATCATCGAAAAGGGCGTCACCAACGAAGAACTCGAGAAAGCCAAGCTCCAGGAACGCGTCGATTTCGTTCGCAGCCGCGAAACCGCCGACAAGGTCGCCAGCAGCCTCGGCCATGAGGCGATGATCGGCGGCGATCCCAATCGCGCCAATGCCGTCCTGGAAAAGATCAACGCGGTTACCTCTGCGGATATCCAGGCCGTTGCCCGCAAATACCTCCAGCCCAGCCAGGCGACCACCTACTACATCAAGCCCGAT
>JBLNDH010000405.1:0-9281 GCA_050261455.1 Bacillota bacterium | reverse complement strand
TATTTACTAGCCACTATCAACTGTCCACTAACCACTCGCATACTACGCATTCGCCCCTTGACGCTGGGCCAGCTTCCGAGCCTTCTCCTCGATCGCCGCCATGTTCTCCAGCACCCGGCGGTAATCGTTCGGCATCACCTTTACAAAACGCTTCAGCTCGTTGTCCCAATCGTCCAGGATGCCCTTGGCGACGGGCGAATTCGTGTACTTGAAGTGGTTCTCGATCATCCGCCGAATCAGCTGAATGTCCTCCGGCTTGTCCGGGCTCTCCAGCGACACCAGCTCCTGGTTGCAGCGGTCGCGGAACGTGCCATCTTCGTCGTAAACGTACGCGATGCCGCCGCTCATGCCCGCGGCGAAGTTCCGGCCCGTCGGGCCGATCACCACCACGCGCCCGCCGGTCATGTACTCGCAGCCGTGGTCGCCCACGCCTTCGACGATCGCGTTCACGCCCGAGTTACGCACGCAGAACCGCTCGCCCACGACGCCGCGGATGTACACTTCGCCTTCCACGCCGCCGTAGCAAATCACGTTGCCCGCGATGATGTTCTGCTCCGCCTTGAACCCGGCGCTCAAGGCCTGTTTGGACGGGAAAACGATGATCTTCCCACCGCCCAGACCCTTGCCCAAGTAGTCGTTGGCGTCGCCTTCCAGGATCAGCGTCACGCCATGCGACAGGAAACACCCGAACGATTGGCCCGCCGACCCGGTGAACTTGAAGGTAATCGTGTCTTCGGGCAACCCGGCAAAGCCGTACTTCTTCGCCAACTCGCCGGACAACATCGTCCCGACCGTCCGATTGATGTTCTTGATCTCCAGCTCGTGGTGAACCTTCTTGCCATGCTCCAGGGCCGGCTTGGCCAGTTGGATCAGCTTGTTGTCCAACGCCGCTTCCAGCCCGTGGTCCTGCTGCTCGCAATGGTGGATGGCCACGTTGCCCGGCATCTCCGGACGGTGCAGGATCACCGAGAGATCCAGGTACTTGGCCTTCCAGTGGCTCGACACGTCCTGGAATTCCAGCCGGTCCGAGCGGCCGATCATTTCATCGACCGTGCGGAAGCCCATCTCCGCCATGATCTCACGCACTTCCTCAGCGACGTAGAACATGAAGTTGACCACGTGCTCCGGCTTGCCGGCAAACTTCTTCCGCAGCTCCGGATCCTGCGTCGCAATGCCCACCGGGCAGGTGTTCAAATGGCACACCCGCATCATGACGCACCCACTGGCAATCAGCGGCCCGGTCGCGAACCCGACCTCGTCCGCGCCCAGCAGGAACGCGATCGCCACGTCCCGTCCGGTCTTGATCTGGCCGTCCGTCTGCAGCGTCACACGCCCACGCAGCTTGTTCAGCACCAGCGTCTGCTGTGTTTCGGCAATGCCCAGTTCCCACGGCAGGCCCGCATACTTGATGCTCGTCAGCGGCGAAGCACCCGTGCCGCCCGAGTCGCCCGAGACCAGGATGTGGTCGGCCTTGCCCTTGGCCACGCCTGCCGCCACCGTGCCCACACCCACTTCGCTGACCAGCTTCACCGAAATCCGCGCCTTGCGATTCACATTCTTCAGGTCGTGGATCAGCTGCGCCAGGTCTTCGATCGAGTAGATGTCGTGGTGCGGGGGCGGCGAAATCAGGGCCACGCCCGGCGTAGTATGACGCACCTTGCCGACGTACTCATCCACCTTGTGGCCCGGCAGCTGCCCGCCTTCGCCCGGCTTGGCGCCCTGGGCCATCTTGATCTGGAGCTCGTCGGCGTTCACCAGGTATTCCGTCGTCACGCCGAACCGTCCCGACGCCACCTGCTTGATGGCGCTGCGCCGCAGATCGCCGTTCGCGTCCGGCTTGAACCGATCCGGGTCCTCGCCACCTTCGCCGGTGTTGCTCTTCCCGCCGATCCGGTTCATCGCCACCGCCAGGTTCTCGTGCGCTTCACGCGAAATCGATCCGAACGACATCGCGCCCGTCACAAACCGCTTGACGATCTCCTTGGCCGGCTCCACCTGCTCCAGCGGGATCGGGTTGCCCTTCTTGAAGTCCAGGAGCCCCCGCAGCGTGCAATGCACATGCGACTCATCGTTGGCGATCTTCGAGTATTCCTTGAACGTCTTGTAGCTGCTCACCCGTACCGCGTGCTGCAGCTTCGCCACCGTGTCCGGGTTCCACATGTGGTGCTCGGCCCCCTTCCGCCACTTGTAGAAGCCGCCCAGGTCCAGCGTCTTCGCGTCCACGTTGATCGGCGGATACCCGCGACGGTGCCGCAGCAGCGACTCCTTCGCGATGATGTCCAGCCCGACCCCCGCGATCCGCGACGGGGTGTTCGTGAAGTACTTGTTGACCACTTCCTTGCCCAGCCCGATCGCCTCGAAAATCTGGGCTCCGCGGTAGCTCTGCACCGTCGAGATGCCCATCTTCGAGGCCACCTTGATGATCGCCTTGTTGGCGGCCTTGATGTAGTTCTTCTCGGCCTTCTCCAGCGTCAGGTCCTTGGGCAGGATCCCGTCCTTGTGCAAATCGGCCAGCGTCTCGAACGCCACATAGGGGTTGACCGCCCCGGCCCCATACCCGATCAGCAGGCAGAAGTGATGCGCCTCGCGGGCCTCGCCGGTCTCGATGACCAGACCCGCCTGCGTACGCGTCCCTTCGCGAATCAGGTGATGATGCACCGCCGCCGTCGCCAGCAAGCTCGGAATCGGGGCATGATCGCGATCCACGCCTCGGTCGCTGAGGATCAGGATCGTCGCGCCGTCCTGGATCGCCTGCGACGCCCGGCCGCACAGCTGCTCGATCGCATGCTCCAAGCCTCGCTCGCCCTCCGACACCTTGAACAGCATCGGAATCGTCACTGCACGCAGGTCGCCGGTCTTCACCTCACGCAGCTTCTCCAGCTCCGCGTTGCTGATGATCGGCGTCTTCAGCTTCACCAGGTGGCAGGCCTTGGGGCTCTCCTCCAGCAGGTTCCCCTCGCGGCCTAGGTACGTGTACAGCGAGGTCACCAACGCCTCGAAGTTCGCATCCAGCGGGGGATTGGTCACCTGCGCGAACAACTGCTTGAAATACCGATACAGCAACTGCGGTTGATCCGACAGGCACGCCAACGGCGTGTCGGCGCCCATCGAACCCAAAGCCTCCTGACCATTCACCGCCATCGGCAGCAGCACCATCTTCAGGTCTTCCACCGTGTACCCGAACACCTGCTGCCGCACCATCAGCGTCTCGTGATTCGGCTGATGCACCTTCTTCGGCTCCGGCAACGACTCCAGGTCCACCATGTAGTCCTTGAGCCACTGCTTCCACGGCCGCTTGTCCACCAGCTCCTGCTTGATCTCCCGATCATCGATAATCCGGCCCTTGTCCGTGTCGATCAGGAAAATCTTGCCCGGCTGCAAACGCCACTTCTTGGCCACGTTCTCCGGGGCGATCGGCAGCACGCCCACCTCGCTGGCCATGATCACCAGGTCGTCCTTGGTCACGTAGTAACGCGACGGCCGCAACCCGTTGCGGTCCAGCACCGCGCCGATCAACCGCCCGTTCGTGAATGCCACCGACGCCGGGCCATCCCACGGCTCCATCAGGCACGCGTGGTATTCGTAAAACGCCTTCAGGTCTTCGCTCATCAGGCTGTTGTGCTGCCAGGCTTCCGGAATCAGCATCAGCACCGCGTGCGGCAGCGACCGGCCGTTCACGCACAGGAATTGCATCGCATTGTCCAGCGTCGCCGAGTCCGAACCCGATTCCGTCAGGATCGGGAACATCTTCTGCAACTCGTCGCCGAACACTTCCGACTTCAGTGCCGCATAACGCGCCCGCATCCAGTTGCGGTTGCCGCGCAAGGCATTGATTTCGCCGTTGTGAGCCAGGTAACGATACGGATGCGCCCGGTCCCACGATGGGAAGGTGTTGGTCGAAAACCGCGAGTGCACCATCGCGATGGCGCTCTCAAAGTCCGGCTCCGACAGGTCCGGGTAGTATTCCCGCAACTGCAGCGCCGTCAGCATCCCCTTGTACACCAGGCGATTGGCTGACAGCAGGCAGACGTAGAATGCCTTGCGGGCTTCCTCGGGGAAGTTACCAAACTCAATGAAGTTCTCCGCCCGCTGCCGCACCAGGTACAGCCGACGGTCGAAATCCGCCTTGTTGAAGAACGTCTCCGCCGGCGTCACGAACATCTGGCGGATCTTCGGTTCCACCGCCCGCGGCGTCGGGCCCACCGCATTGCTGTTCACCGGCACATCACGCCATCCCAGCACGGTCAGGTTGTTTTCCTTGGCGATCCGCTCCAACACCTGCTCGCACTCGTGCCGCGCCACCATGTCCTTCGGCAGGAAGCACATCGCCACGCCGTATTGTCCCGCCGGCGGCAGATTGATCCCCAGCTCCTTGCATTTCCGCCGCAGGAACCGGTCCGGCGTCCGAACCAGGATCCCCGCCCCGTCCCCGCTGTCTGGTTCACACCCGCACGCGCCGCGGTGATTCATGTTCTCCAATATCAAGAGCGCGTCCGTCACGATTTTGTGCGAGGCTTTGCCCTTGATGTGGCAAATGAATCCCACGCCGCAGGAATCGTGTTCGAATTGTGGATCGTAAAGCCCTTGGGCAGGCGGTAAACCAGTCATAGTAATCAGCCTAAAAATATACCTATTTGAATCATCAGCCCATGACCAAGCTAGGCCATTGGGCGGATCACTCGCCAATGACTTCCTCTGCAATCAAACGCTTGCAGATTCACAGAGTTCTAATGGGGGACGGACAAACACAGACTAATACCCTGCGCCTCGGTCGCGCAAGGCTAGGCTGCAAGTGATACGATCTTTACTGCTTCGCGAAGAGCCTCCTCGGGCATCGCTGTGCCTAAAGCGGTTGGTCCTTATCATTATAGTAATGCCTCTCTCTTACGCAATCAAAACCTGCTCACCCTGCTTGCCTCTCTTTTCCTAAGCGCCCTAATTTATTGGGGTAAAACCCGAAAATCAGCCCAGAATTCTCCCTTCTTTTCTGTTTACAAATACCTAACGTAAGGCTAATCTGCCCTCTGCTTGGCTGCCTAATCTTTGGGCGGCCATGGCAAATAGGAAAGGGAGTCGTTATGAGATTGCTTACAAATCCCGCATCCCCACGCCCCAGCCCCGCCTGGGGGCCTGAGCATCCTGCCCATGCGGCTTATCTGCGGTCAGGACAGCACCCCCTTCATTTCGCCCCTGTAGTTTTACAAAACGAACCCATTTTTACGATAAATACTTTAGCGTAAAAGGCTTATATCCAAATTATCGCATGCTCCATTTTCCCCAGCTTGCCATCCCAGCCTTTTGCACGCCCCTGCGGCCGCCCCCTTTTCCCCACCCCTTCCCTTCCTCTAGAATCGCCGGCCGAGCCTAAGGAGTCCCCCATGAATATCGCCTCAAAACTGGATGAATTCGCCGCCGCCTCGCGCCAAGTGGCCCACTATGGCCTCACCCGTTGCAGCAGCGGCAACCTGTCCTACCGCCTCGACGACCAGCGCCTGCTCATCAAAGCCTCCCGCGCCTGGATGGCTGACCTCACCCCCGACGACATCTCCCTCTGCCGCATTGCCGATGGCGCAACCCTCAATGGCAAAAAACCTTCCGTCGAAATCGGCTTCCACGCCGGCGTCCTCCGCCACCGCCCCGATGTCAATGTCGTCCTTCATTACCAGTCTCCCGCCGCCACCACCCTGGGCTGTTGCCGCGACTTGGCGAACATCGACTTCTCCGTCATCGCCGAAATCCCCTACTATGTTGGCCCCATCGGTTTGGTCCCTTACATCCTCCCCGGTTCCCCCGCCCTGGCCGAGGCCGTTACTCAGGTCATGAAAGACCACGACCTGGCCATCCTCGCCAACCATGGCCAGGTCACCGTTGGCAAGACCTTCGCCGACGCCATCCAAAAAGCCGCCTTCTTCGAACTGGCCTGCGAAGTCCTCCTCCGCGCCGGCCCCCGCATCCAACCCCTTTCCCCATCTTCTATTGCTGAGCTACGCACCCTGGCCGTGGGTGTGTCCAAAGGGGTCTAGCCGCGTTCCTGCAAGCGAGCGGCAGGAGACCTCATGCGACTTTTCCACTTCCCGGCTCACTCCATCCCTAAGTAGGATGTCAATCGTGCTAATTGGCGAAAGGTAGGTGTCATGTCGCACGGTCCTTCCACTGACTGGGGTCAAGACAATGCTACCGCCTACAAAACCCGCATCGGTCTCTGGATGTTCGCCTTCTACTGCCTGGTCTATGCCGCCTTCATCATCATCAACATCCTGAACCCGAAGATCATGGCCACCGTTTTCCTCGGCCAGAATCTCGCTATCTGGTATGGATTCGGCCTGATCGTCTTGGCCCTGATCCTCGCCGTCGTCTACACCATCCTCTGCAATCGCGCCGAACGCCGCCTTAATGCCATGGCTTCGGCGGATGAGGGAGTGCAGATATGAACTACCACGCCTCCACCTGGGCCATCACCTTCTTCGTAATGCTGGTGGCCTTCGTCCTTTGGATCTCCTACTACTTTGCCAAACGCACCCGCAGTGCCAAAGGCTATTACGCCGCCGGAGGCACCATCCACTGGGCCGTCAACGGCATCGCTTTCGCCGGGGACTACCTTTCCGCCGCATCCTTCCTGGGCATTGCCGGCATGATCGCCGTCGCCGGGTACGACGGATTCCTCTATTCCATCGGATACCTGGCCGGCTGGATCGTCGCCCTGTTCGTCGTCGCCGAACCCATGAAACGCCTGGGCCGGTATACCTTCGCCGACGCACTGGACTCCAAGTTCAACTCCAAGGGCATCCAACTGACCGCCGGCATCAGCACCCTCGTGGTCTCGATCTTCTACCTGATCCCCCAGATGGTGGGGGCCGGCGTTCTGGTTCGGCCGCTGCTGGGGTTACAGCACTGGCATGGCGTCGTGATCGTCGGAACCATCGTGATCATCATCGTCGCCACCGCGGGTATGGCCTCCACCACCTATGTCCAGTTCCTCAAGGGCGGGCTGCTGCTGCTCTTCTCCAGCGTGTTGGTCTTTGCCGTCCTGGCCCGTGGCATCTCCACGCGACCCGATCAAGGCGGGCAAACGCCGTATCATGAGTTTCAGACCCTGCAAGGCTTCTGGCAGGGCAACAACTTCGCCTTGGCAAGTCCCGGCGGCTACACCCTTTCCGAAGTCGCTTTGGCCCCGGCTCAGGCAGGGCAAACGCCTGCCTTTGTCCCGGCCGACCAAGTGAACCCCGCCAACGCCAAGATCCAGTTCGTCAAACTGCGGCAAGGCGATACCGACAGCATCTGGAAGTACCAGGACAAAGGCAACGGCGCGTTCGCCCTTCAGGAGACGCTGTTCGTGACTCACCTGGCTGGCCCCATCATGGTCAATGGGCGCGAGGTCAGGCACCTGTACAACGGCGCGCCGGAAGAATCCGGGCGGTTCTTCCAGGTGGGGCATATGAGCCAGATCAATATGAACGGCAAGCCCGTTCAGGAGACCGGGCCACTCGACCCGTTCCAGTTCCTGTCGACGATCCGCAACGGCACGGTGGTGCGCTGGGCGTCGGCCAATGTGAAAGATGGCACGAATACCGTCACCGTCTATTCGCAGACGCCGACCCCGGGCGAGCAGATCCTCCGGCCGGGCCTGAAGTTCAAGCTCGAAGGCGCCACCGCCGTCCAGAAATGGGATTTTGCCTCGCTGCTCTTGGCCCTGTTCCTGGGAACGGCGGCCCTTCCCCACATCCTCATCCGCTACTACACCGTCCCAAGTCCCGCCGATGCCCGCAGGTCCACGATCGTCGCCATCGCCGCCATCGGGTTCTTCTACATCCTGACCCTGTTCATGGGCCTGGGCGGAATGGTGAGCGGGATCGTCGACCTGACCGACGACAACATGTCGGCTCCGCTATTGGCCCGGTCGTTCGGGACCTTCCTGTTCGCCAATATCTCCGCCCTGGCATTTGCCACCGTGCTGGGAACCGTCAGCGGCTTGATCATTGCCGCCTCGGGTGCGGTGGCCCATGATCTGTTTGATCGCCTCTTGGGTCGGCGGCTGACGGACCACCAGAAGGTGGTTCACGGGAAAGTGGCGGCGGTCATCGTGGGTGTGCTGGCGATGTTCCTGGGGATCCAGTACGAGGGGATGAACGTCTCGTTCCTGGTGGGGTGGGCCTTTGCGGTGGCGGCCTCGGCGAACCTCCCGGCGATCGTCATGCTCCTGTTCTGGAAGCGCACCACCGCGGCGGGGATCGTCGTCTCCATCTTCGTCGGTATCGTCGCCTCGGTCGGGCTGATCCTGTTGTCGCCGGAGATGTATAAGAATATCTGGGGTTTGCCGCCGGCCCGAGCCCCCTTTGGTCTGAACAGCCCGGCAATTGTATCGGTTCCGCTGAGTTTCCTGACACTGGTGGCGGTGTCGCTGCTAACGCAGAAGCGGCCATCACTTAAGGCCGCTGGTGCGGCAGCTGGATACCCCGGCGAAGGCGGGAAAGTGGATCAGGTCCCGCAGCGGCCTGCCCCGGAGACGCCCGGGTTGAATGGACCCGTGGAAGTCCGCGAGTTGCCGGACAAGGCTCCCGCCCCGGAGCCGCCGATTGAAAAACCTCGGAAACTCTCCAATGAGCCACATTGATGAAAGGGAGTCGGTTCGAAGCGTTCCCGGGGCCCGGGCCTAGTCAATCCCGGGCCCCTTTTCTTGCTGTGGGGCAGACCCCTCTGGCGGGCGATCGGCTGGGGGAGTATCCTCCTGAAAAGACTCGAAAGGCAAATCAGGAGGATCTATGAACTATTCACGGCGAAATGTATTGAAGATGGGTGTCAGTGCGGCGGCGATGTGGGCGATGGGCTCGAGGCTCATGGCGGCGGAGACGGGCAAGAAGATCCCGATCGGGGTGCAGCTTTACTCGGTGCGAGAGGCCTGTCAGAAGGACCTGGCCGGTACGCTCGATGCGATCGCCAAGATGGGGTACAAGGGCGTCGAATTCGCCGGCTACTATGGGCATGACGCCAAGGCTATCCGCAAGATGCTGGACAACAGCGGCCTGGTCTGCTGCGGCACGCACACGGCGTTCGACGAGGTGCAGCCCAACAAGTTCAAGGCGACTGTTGAACTGCACAAGACCCTGGGCTGCAAGTTCATCAACGTTCCCTACATCCCCGAAGACCGCTTTGCGACCGTCGAGAAATGCAAGCAGCTTGGCGAGGAGTTCTCGGCCCTGGCTGAGAAGCTCAAGGCGGATGGCATGGTCATCGGCTATCACGCCCATGGCGGGGATTTCAAAAAGATCGGCGACGAGACCCAC
>JBLNDH010000404.1:0-8668 GCA_050261455.1 Bacillota bacterium | reverse complement strand
GGCGGCTCCGGCGTGCCCGTGGGTTTGAAATCCTCGATTTCCGGCAGTTCGATCGGTAACTCCGATTCATCCACGGCGTGCGCGTTGCCTTCCTCGTCCAGCAGGATCGGGAACGGCTCGCCCCAATATCGCTGCCGCGAAAACAGCCAATCGCGCAGCTTGAATTTCACGGTTCGCATCGCGATCCCCTCGGCGGACAACGCAGCGATGATCCGCTCCTTGGCTTCGGCCGTGGGTAATCCGTCGATCAGCGGCGAGTTGATTGCAATCCCTTCCTCGATGAAGGCGCAACCTTCCGGTGCCGCCGTTTCATCCACCGGGCGAACCACCGGCTTGATCGGCAAATTGAACTTCTTGGCAAAGTCGTAATCGCGCTCATCGTGGGCCGGTACCGCCATGATCGCGCCCGTCCCATAGCCCATCAGCACGTAATCGGCAATCCACACCGGGATCTTCTCATCATTCACCGGGTTGATGGCGTAAGCGCCGGTGAACACGCCCGTCTTGTCCTTCGTCTCCGCCATGCGATCACGCTCGCTCTTGCTCGCGATCATGGCCCGGTAGGCTTCGATGCTCGCTTTCTGCTCCGGACGCGCAATGCGATCGACCAGCGGATGCTCGGGCGCCAATACCATGTAGGTCGCCCCATAGAGCGTGTCCGGCCGAGTGGTGAAAACCGTGATGACGGTGTCTTCCAATGCCCGACCGTCCAGCCCGACCGCTTCGAAGTCCACTTCCGCGCCGACGCTCCGGCCGATCCAGTTCCGCTGCATTTCCTTCAGCGATTCCGGCCATTCCAGCAGGCTCAAATCCTCCAGCAGACGATCCGCGTACGCGGTGATTCGCAACATCCACTGACGCATCGGCCGCCGTTCCACGGGGAAGCCGCCCACTTCGCTCTTGCCGTCGATGACCTCCTCGTTGGCCAGCACCGTCCCCAACGCCGGGCACCAGTTGACCGGAACCTCCGCCGTGTACGCCAGTCGCTGATCATCGATCACCTCACGCTGCTGGGCGGGCGTCAACTCCTGCCAGAACCGATACGGCCCGACCACATCCCCGCCCAGAACTTCCATCCCCTCCTGCGTCGGGTTGAGGTGGATCGAGTCATCGGGAGCCAGCACAAAGTTCTGGTTCTGCAATTCCTGGATCAGGTGAGCAATCGGCTTGGCCTTCTTGTCGACCGGGTCGAAGTAGCTGTTGAAAATCTGCAGGAAGATCCACTGCGTCCACTTGTAATACTTGGGATCGGTGGTGTTGATCTCCCGGTCCCAATCGTAGCTCAAGCCCAGCATCTGGATCTGCCGGCGGAATGTGTTGACGTTCTGTTCCGTCGTGATGCGCGGGTGCGTGTTGGTCTTGATCGCGTACTGCTCGGCCGGCAGCCCGAAAGCGTCCCACCCCATCGGGTGCAGCACGTTGTATCCCTTCATCCGCAGATAGCGGGAAACGATATCGGTCGCCGTGTATCCTTCCGGATGCCCCACGTGCAGCCCCGCCCCGCTGGGGTAGGGGAACATGTCGAGCACGAAAGCCTTGCGCTTCCCGGCGGCTTGCGCCGGATCCAGCGCCTTAAACGTCTTGTGTCCCAGCCAATACTGCTGCCACTTCTTTTCGACGGTCGTGAAGTTGTAAGGCATAACTCCCTGATCATAGCGGCAATGCCCTTTTGTGTAAGGGGGGCGCGAGCATTACACTCACTTGGAATTCGCATCCCCAGAGGTTCGCACGCGGCACATGCGTGCCTCGCTCATGAATGGAGGCTTGTGGCTGTGGCTATTTCACTTGAGCCCGCTTCATCGCTGACCCGATTGGATCTGCCCCGCGGAACCCATGTGCTTGGCCGGTATGAATCCCGCACCTACACCGACTCGGCGGGGAAAACCCTGCTCTATCGCCTCTTCAAGCCCGACCACTATGATCGCCAGCGGCAATACCCCCTGATTCTCTTTCTGCACGGTGCCGGCGGCCGGGGCAACGACAATCAAAGCCAGGTAGTCGATGGGGACATCACCGCCACCAGCTATGCCAGTGAGGCCATTCAAGCCAAATACCCCTGCTTCATCCTTGCCCCCCAATGCCCGATCGACCAGCGCTGGGTCGAGGTGGATTGGTCGGCCCCGACCCATACCCAGCCGCCGCAACCCTCCCAAGGGCTGCAACTGACCATGGCACTCCTCTCCCGTCTTCAAAAAGAATTCTCTCTCGATCCCCATCGGCTCTATGTCACCGGCATATCCATGGGTGGCTATGCCACCTGGGACCTGATCGCCCGCTACCCCACCTACTTTGCCGCTGCCGTGCCCGTCTGTGGTGGCGGCGACGAAACCACCGCCGATCGCATCGTCCGCCTGCCCATCTGGGTTTTCCATGGTGCCCAGGACCCAACCGTCCCCGCTGCCCGCTCCCGCAACATGGTTTCCGCCATCCGCCGCCTCGGCGGCAACGCCCTGTACACGGAATACCCCCATGTCGATCATCATTCTTGGCTGCATGCCTACACCGACCCCGACCTGCTCCCCTGGCTCTTCTTCCAGACCCGCACTGGGAATACGCCCCTGATGCCCTGCGCCTGACTCCATCCCCTTTCCTCGCCGCCACGTCCCCCTACACGCTTGCGGTTTCGCGACCCCGCCCCCGCCCCCACGCCGTCCACCCCTTCAGCATTCGCATTTCGTCATCTTTCATCTCACCCCTCCCTCTGTACCGCATCTTATCTAACCTCTCCAGCTTATCCCTGATTGAACCGATCCTAATGGGGGCCCGTGCCGTGGTCCGGCGCATGCCGAGACCCTCCAAAACCCCGGCCCCGACAGCGTACCAAGGATACCGTTGTGAAAACGTACGATATAGCCAGCTTTTACCCCCACCCATTATCAGTATTGATACAGGGGGTACCCCGTCCGGTAACGCCCCCATGCGATTTCCCCTCAAAATTTTCTCTAATTCCCCATTTGAGTGTTCCGATAACCATCATGGATGAGAGTTGGGGACGGATTTACGGGAGGTAGCGACACGATGCTTTTTGTAGCAGATGCCAGACTCTCGGAGATGGATGAAACCCTGACGCTGCCCGAGCGACGCCGGGGCCTGCGGATTCGTCAGAACCGGCCCGTCAAGATCTACGCGCCGTGCATCAACCGGTACTTCGGCGGCCAGACCCACGACATCAGCTCGACGGGCCTGCGCATCGAATTGCCGGTGTCGGCTCCCATTCAGCCGGGCAAGAAGCTCGAGATCCATGTCGGCACTAGCGATTCCGGTCAAGGCCTCGCCAATCGACGCCAAATGATCCCCGCCCGGATCGTCTGGATCGATCGCGATGCCGATTGCGGTTCCGGCCGCCTTGTGGCCGGCATCGAGTTCCTCGCCAGCATCGCCGCCCAGATGGATGCTGCCTGAGGAACCATCCCGCATCCGCACTTCCAAGTCCCCCGTTTAGCGCCGTCCCGTAGGGCCGGGCGTCCCTCCTGCCCGCCCTCGCATCGCGCCTGTACGACCCGCATCATTCACCCCCAAATCGCCTCCCACCTCCACGCCGGGAGCGGCGCGCAGCGACGCCCCGGATTTCCCCGCCTCTGCACGCCTGCTTTTCTGCTTGGACAAATTACCGCAACTTGGTAATCTGTTGCCATCACGTCAGTGCGGTCACGTCAGGTGCAATGTCACAGAACGGAGACGCGTATGCGCGAACCAACGCCGTTCATGCGAATAGGGCTCAGCGGACACAGGGTTCCGGCCTTCACACTCGTCGAACTGCTGGTGGTCATTGCCATTATCGCAATACTCATCTCCGTCCTGCTCCCCGCCCTCGGCAAGGCCAAGGCGGCGGGGCAGAAGGTCGTCTGCGCCAGCAATCTGCGTGCAATCGGCCAGGCACTGATCATGTACGTCACGGATACGAAGTGCTATCCGGGGCATGCCACGCACACCAAAAACGGCATCACGGCTGCCGTCTGGCCGGCACGCCTCCGTAAATACACCAAGGCCAGTCGAGGAATCTTCTATTGCCCGGCGCAAGAGCAGGGCTTCCAGTGGCGTTTGGTGACTGGGACCGGCTCCGGTTTTGCCGCCGAATCGGATGCGGGGTGGGGTTACGATCCCGGGGAGATGTTGTTGAACGTCGATCACTTCCCGTTCAGCTATGGCTACAACGACTGGGGAACGATCAATGCCTCCACCATTATTTCGGGGATTCCTCAGCACGGCTTGGGAGCCGACCTCTGGGATGGTCGTTCCCCGGAAATACGGGCCACCAAGGTCAAGAAACCAGCGGAGATGATCGCCATTGCGGACAACACGTGTGATTCGTCCTGGGACTTCGACATCGATCCCACCGAGCCGGGGCAGTATCCCGGCAGAATCCACAACAAAGGTGCCAATGTATTGTTTTGTGATGGGCATGTGAGCTGGTATCTGCAATCTGAGCTGATCAATGTGAACATCAGTACGCCGATCGGGCGTCAAATGGCCGCCATGTGGAACAACGACAACGATTGGCAATCGCGATGAAGCCGAACAAGAGTAAACTTGTGCTTGGAGCGGCTGCTGCTCTGATTCTCGTCACAGGCTTGGGAGTCTGGCGCTGGCGCCCCGAGAATAACGACAACTTCCCCGACGGAACCTTCTGGATGTGCCTGAATCCCCAGTGCAAGGCCGAGTTCGTGCTGACGATGAAGCAACTGGGCGAACACCATGAGAAACACTATGGGCAGCCAATCCCATGCCCAAAGTGCCAGGGAACCCAGACCATCAGGGCGGGACGTTGTACCAGTTGTAAGAAGTTTTACCCCTTGACCCCCGGCCTCCAGGTGTGCCCCCACTGCAAGAAGCCCGTCAAACCCCGCGAAACCTGACGAGCCCGCCTCTCCGGAGCCCCCTCATCCGCATTACAGCGGTTGTCCTCTCTCCTTAGCGAACGATCTGACCCGTCATCCTGAGCGCAGCGAAGGATCTCTATGTCCGATCCCTTCTTCCCGTCGCTGGTTCGCTATGCCGTCTCCTCCGCCGCTCTAAAGCCCACGGCACCGCCGTGGGGAACTCAAGGTCCTCCCAACCCCTCCTAACGCCCCGGGAACTCGTTCCCGGGGTTCTCTTCCCCACCAAGCTATCTCCCCTCGCCCATCCTGCTCCTATGTCTCCAAGCCCAGGGATTCATCCCTGGGTCCCCAATTACCAATTGCGAATTGTCAATTGGCAATTGTCAATTAAGTGTCGTGATTCTCCCTTCGCCGTCCGATCCCGACAGACGCTTGCGGTTTCGCGGACCAACCTCGCTCCCTCCCCCTTCCGCCCCTTCGTGCCTTGCCCCCCAACCCCCCACGCCCCCCAACCCCCTTCGGTGACCCAGCGAACTGATCTTTTATCGGACGCCAAACACGCCATGCTTTGCGTTTCCCCGCCCCTTGGGGTACCATCCCTAGGCGATGCGGTGCCCCTTTTGCGATGCTGACAAGGAAAGCTTGAAGGTCATCGATTCACGGACCTGCGAGGGGGGCCGCGCGATCCGTCGCCGCCGACAATGCCTCAAGTGCCAGAAGCGTTTCACCACCTACGAACGCATTGAAACCAACCTTCGCCTGACGGTCATCAAACGCGATGGCAGCCGGGTTCCCTTTGATCGATCCAAAATCCTCAGCGGCTTGGAACGGGCCTGCTACAAACGGCCAGTGCTGCAGGAAGATTTGCAGCGGATTGTGGACGAGGTCGAGGAAGACGTCCACAAGGCCCACGACAAGGAAGTCCCCAGCTCGGTCATCGGCGAAATGGTGACCGAACGGCTCCGCCGGCTCGATCAGGTCGCTTATGTGCGATTTGCCAGCGTCTATAAACGCTTTAAAACCCTGGACGAATTGGTCGATGAGGCGCGGGCGGTGATCAACGCCCAACATTACGATGTCCCTGGGCAGGGCCGGCTGTTTATCGAGCCGCCTGAACCGGCCCAACCCGCCGGTGACGACAATGGGGAAGATCTGGCCGGCAAAAGGTAAAACACCCGACGCGATGAATCGCGCCGAGTGCAACCGATAGGAAGTTGTTCCAGAACTCTCACGCCGGGTTCGGAGCTACGCGACGACCCGGATCTTCCACGGCTGTGTAATGAGTTCTACTAGAGGCGACTTTCGGGGGCGGGGCACCGCTCGTAAATTCTTGTTGGAGTATCGCGGATCGTGTGGCGTTGAGCCGCCGTTTGACAACACCTGGTACGCTGTCCTTTGTCGGTTGCCTTCTGTTCTCTGCGGGTTGTCCCAGGCTGCCAACGAAGGACATCGGACCATGGACCAAGGACAAACCACTAGAGGCACACCCATGCAAGCATCGGCACGAAAACCCTCCGTCATCCGTACCCTGCGCTGGAACCCTCTCGGGCGGGGGCTTCGCTCCGCCTGTGTGGCGGCCCTGCTCGGGGTTGCCTTGGTAGGGGGGTGTTCCAGCGATGGGCCCAAGAAAGATGCTCCGCCGCCTCCTCGCTATCCCACGCTCCCGCCCAAAGAGAATCTCCCCGCCTACATGAAAGGCACCATCTTCGAAGTCACCGATGTGGGCAACAAGGAACCCTATCTGGTCTCCGGCTATGGTCTGATCGTCGGCCTGGCGAATACCGGTAACAACTTCGGCGTCCCCCGCGCCGTCCAGAACTACATGATTGACGAAATGGTCCGCCATGGGTTCGGCTCCCAGGACGACCGCCTCCGCCAGCTCAAACCCGAGGCCATCCTCAATGACCCACGCACGGCAATCGTCGAGGTGTATGGCTTCCTGCCCGTAGGAGCTCGAGCCGGCCAGCGCATCGACGCTTATGTCCGCGCCGTCGAAGGCAGTTCCACCACCAGCCTCGCCCACGGCTCGGTCTATCAGACCAACCTCTACGACGGCGGCGTCAATCCCCTTCACCCCAAAGGACGCGTCAACATCTATGCCACCGTCCGCGGCTCGGTCTTCGTGAACCCGTCCTATGTCAGCTCCGATCCCACCACCCAACCCCGTATCCAGGCCGGCCTGCGCGAAGGCACCCTCATGAACGGTGGCGTGGTCGCCGCCGACCGCCCGATCTGGCTGCGAATGCGCACCCCCCAGCTCAGCCTCGCCCGTGCCGTCGAGCTTCGCATCGATCAGTACTTCAGCGACGACAAAATCGCCAATACCCAGGACGAAGGCAGAGTCGACATCTTCGTGCCCCAGAAATTCAACGGCGACTGGGAACATTTTGTCGGCCTGGCGACGCACCTCTATTTTGATCGCTCCCAAGGCACCATCGCCACCAAGGCCCAGATGCTCGTCGATGAGGCCCAGAAGCCCGGTGCGGCCCTCATGGATATCTCCTATTGCTGGGAAGGCCTCGGCCCGCAGGTGGTTCCCTTCATCCAGCCCCTCTATGTCCATAAGTCTCCCGATGTCGCCTTCGCAGCCGCTCGCGCGGGCATCTGCCTGGCCGACCCCGGCGCCGAAGAGGCCATGCTCGAAATGGCCACCACCGATGGACATCCCTTCCAGCTCAATGCCGTCAAAGCCTTGGGCTCCCTGCCCCAGGCCACTCGCATCGAACGCATGATGACCCAACTCCTGTCGGCCAAAAACGCCCTGGTACGCGTCGAAGCCTATCGCGTGCTGGCCGACTATGGTTCGCCCGCCATCATCTCCCATGAGGTCCGCGGGGAATTCGTCCTCGACCGCATCCCCACCGACGGCCCGCCGCTCGTCTACGCCTCCCGCAGCGGCATCCCCCGCATTGCCCTGTTTGGGAAAGACCTGTCCCTCAACCTCCCGATCGTCTTCCGGGCCATGCAGGACAAATTCACCATGTCCTCATTCCCCGATGGCCGATCGATCGCCCTGTTTGATCGGACGAGCAACAAAAACGGCGGCATCCAGGCCAAGCTCAACAGGCCCGATCTTCACGAATTGCTCTATCGCCTGGGCGGAGGCAGTGACGACGGCTTCCGTTTCGGGTATTCTGATCTGGTAGGCATCTTGCAGGGGCTCAGCGACGGGCACCACATTGCAGCGGCATTCATGCTGCAGGATTCGCCAGCCCTCCGCGATGCCATCGAAGACGCTCCGCCGCTCGTGGAGCCTGGTGCTCCCCCGGCCGGTCGGAGTGGTGATGTCGAGTATCCGACCTTCAAGGATACCGGCCTCACCAAGTAGCAGATTCTCCGAGCTGGGGCATTTTCCCCGAAGACTCGGCACCGAGGAGTCGGTAGTTATAAGGGTCATGGAGGACCGCCGTTCATGCGCCTACGAAAGCTTATCCTTCACGGCTTCAAGAGTTTCGCCGATCGCACTGAGTTCGCTTTCGATTGCCCCGTTACGGGCATCGTCGGCCCCAACGGCTGCGGCAAGTCCAACGTCGTCGATTCGGTCAAGTGGGTCCTCGGCGAACAATCCGCCAAAAGCCTCCGCGGCGAAGCCATGATGGACGTCATCTTCAATGGCTCCGGCTCCCGCAAGGCCAGCGGCATGGCCGAGGTGATCCTCGTCTTCGACAACCCCAAACGCCCCGATGGCACCCGCGTCCTGAACCTCGACGCCGATGAAGTCGCGGTCGGCCGCCGTCTCTTCCGCGATGGCACCAGCGAATATCAGCTCAACAACCAGGCCAGCCGCCTCAAGGACATCCGCGAACTGTTCCTCGACACCGGCGTCGGCGTCGATGCCTACAGCATGA
>JBLNDH010000403.1:0-2580 GCA_050261455.1 Bacillota bacterium | reverse complement strand
GCAGGGGTCGGGGGGAGAGGGGTTGGGGGTTGGTGGGGGGTTGTCGGGTAAGCGAGGATGTATACAATTGCGCGTCTCCCGGAGACCCTTATCTGGTAATGTCTCCGGCAATTCGAACACGAGAGGATTAACATGCCAGCGACCGGAAAGATCACGCAGGTGATCGGCTCTACGTTCGATGCTGAGTTTCCCGAGGATCAGCTCCCAGGCATCTACAACGCCGTCACGGTAGACGCCAACAACAACGGATCGACCATTCATCTCACGGGCGAAGTACAGCAGCACCTGGGCGGCGGGAAAGTCCGGGCGGTGGCACTGGGTTCGACGGACGGCCTCCGCCGAGGGATGGATGTGATCGATACGGGCAGCGCGGTGACGGTTCCGGTCGGCAAAGAGACCCTCGGGCGGGTGTTTAACCTTCTTGGCGAGCCCGTTGACAATCGCGGGCCGGTCGAGGCGAAAGAGCGTCGGCCGATCCATCGCGAGCCGCCGGATTTCGTTGATTTGACGCCCAAGACGGAAGTGTTCGAAACCGGCATCAAGGTGATCGATCTGCTGACGCCGTTCGTGCGCGGCGGCAAGGCGGGTTTGTTCGGAGGTGCCGGGCTGGGCAAGACGGTGGTTATTCAGGAGTTGATTGCCCGTATCGCCCAGCAGCACGGCGGCTACTCGGTGTTCGCCGGCGTGGGTGAGCGGACACGTGAAGGCAACGACCTTTGGCTGGAAATGCAGCATGCCAAGATCGGTTCGACCGGCAAGTCGGTTATCGATCAGACGGTGATGGTATTCGGGCAGATGAACGAGCCACCAGGAGCCCGTCTTCGGGTGGCGTTGAGCGCGTTGACGATGGCCGAGTACTTCCGCGATGAGACGGGCGCGGACATGCTGCTGTTCATCGACAACATTTTCCGTTTCACGCAGGCGGGCTCGGAAGTGTCGGCCTTGCTGGGTCGTATGCCCAGCGCCGTGGGTTACCAGCCGACGTTGGCGACGGAAATGGGCGAGTTGCAGGAGCGTATTACATCGACGAAGAAAGGCGCCATTACGTCGGTGCAGGCGGTGTATGTGCCGGCTGACGACCCGACGGACCCGGCCCCGGCCAACGCGTTTGCCCACCTGGACGCGTTCATTTATCTGGAACGTTCGATTGCGGCGAAGGGCATTTACCCGGCTATCGATCCGCTGGCTTCGGCGAGCCGAGCGCTCGATCCGCAGATCGTCGGCGAGGAGCACTATCGCGTGGCCCGCAAGGTGCAGGGCATGCTGCAGCGGTATCGCGATCTGCAGGACATCATCGCCATTCTGGGCATCGACGAATTGAGCGAAGAAGACAAGCTCGTCGTGAGCCGGGCTCGTAAGATCGAGCGATTCTTCAGCCAGCCGTTCTTCGTGGCCGAGCAGTTCACGGGCAAGAAGGGCAATTACACGTCGATCAAGGACACGATTCGCAGCTTCAATGATATTTGCGAAGGCAAGGCGGATGATCTGCCGGAGCAGGCGTTCCTGTATGTCGGCAGCCTTGATGAAGTGCGAGAGAAGGCGAAGGCGATGTAGTGGCGGGGTTTCAATTGATGATTCGAGAAGGGCGACCCGAGCGGGTCGCCCTTTTTTGTTGGGAGACGTGGGCGGGACGGAGCGGACGGGTGAATAGATCGCAAGCGAGTGGGAGGGCGGAGCGGCGATCGGGGCGGCTCACGCGTCGCGGGCCCGGCATAGCGAGCTCAAGGGAGGAAATCACGCCAAAGGTCACCTGGGCATTCCCGTGTTTTGTTTCCGGCCTACAATCCCCCACCGCCAACGGGAGGCCCACATGCCCGAGCGTACTCTTCAGGATTTGGCTTTTCCACAACTCACCGACGAGCAGATTGCGGTCATCGCCAAGACGGCCAGGCTTAAAAGCTGCGAAGACGGCAGGATTCTCTTCAACGTTGGCGACACCGGGATGAAGTTCTACGTGGTCAAATCCGGCCAAGTGGAGATTCTCGATCACACCAGCGGACAGCCGCGTACCGTGACGATCCATCGCCCCGGGGAGTTCACCGGCGATATCTCGCATCTGACCGGCAATCCCGCCATCGTCAGCGCGGTCTGCCGCGGTGCCTGTCAGGTTTACGAGGTTTGTCAGGAGGAGTTGCGGCAGATTCTCCAGGAGTCGCCACGCCTCAGCGACATCATTCTCCAGGCGTTTATCGCTCGGCGGCAACTGCTGGAGGAATCGCCGGACTTTGTCGGGCTGCGAGTGATCGGCTCACGCTACAGTCGCGACACCTGGCGTATCCGCGATTTTCTCAGCCGCAACCACGTTCCCTTCACGTTCCTGGACCTGGAAAACGATCCCCGCGTTGATGCGTTGCTGAAGGAATTTGCGGTGAAACCCGGCGATACCCCGGTGGTTGCCTGTGCGGAGATGCTCGTGCTGCGCAATCCCAGCGTGCGGGAATTGGCAGAGGAATTGGGGATTCGCCGGCCGCTGGAGAAGAAGATCTACGACCTGATCATCGTCGGCGCCGGGCCGGCAGGGCTGGCGGCGGCTGTGTATGGCGGCTCCGAGGGGCTGTCGACCCTGGTACTGGAGCGAGA
>JBLNDH010000402.1:0-2712 GCA_050261455.1 Bacillota bacterium | reverse complement strand
GTCGATCACCAGGCGAACATCGTCAAGGTCTACGACTCGGATTTCAGGTACACGCACGGCACGAGCCCGGAATGCGGCATCGACATCGCGCCGGACAACACCTACACCACGTCGAACGTCTGGATCGAGAACTGCCGCCTCAACAACAAAAAGAAGTAAGGCATCAACATCTTCAAGCGCGTCAGAACAAGGATTTGGGCCGACTTCTACCTGACCGGCTACACCCGCGCGACATGGCTGGTCAAGAGCACGGCGACAAAGGTGACGATCGGGTCCAACCTGTTCAAGTAACGGTCAACGGGTTCGCAAGCGAAGGCCGGGGATGGCCCGGGCCTTAGGGTTTAAGGCGCCAAACCGCCCATTGCCAGGGGGCATACGGCCGGTGTGGAGCGAATCTTCACTTGCCGGCTTGTACATTCAGGATCGCTGCAACACGGGTGTGTCCTTGATGAAATCATCTTTCGCGGCGGGGCTGTTTGCTGCCTCGGCGGCGATAACGCAGCGCGCGGGCTTCCAGATGTTGCCCGGCTGGCGCCGCGCCCTGACAACGGTCTCGATGTTGGGGATCGCCACGTTTCTCGGCGCGGGCATGGTGTTCGCGACGCAGACCTTGCTCGCCCGCGAACTGGGGCCGTCGGCATATGGCCTCTTTGCGTCGTCCCTGGCGACGGTGACGATGATCGCCCCCCTGGCCGGATTCGGCCTGAGCCAGTTCCGCCTCAAGGTGTATGGCGTGGAAGGCTGGGGTGCCAATCGCTGGTTGCTGCCCTCGATCCGGTTCACCGTCGCCACCACCGTGGCGGCCTTCGCGATCCTCATCGGGTGGGCGCTCATCGGGGCCCCGCCGAATGGCACCCGTTTTGCGCTGATCGTGTTATCGCCCGTCATCCTCAGCATTCTCACCATCGAATTGATGGGCAACAAACTGCGCCTGGAAGAACGTCTTGCGCAGATGGCGCTTTGGCAGATGGCCATTCCCGCCAGCCGGCTGCTGGTGGCGGTCGCCCTGTTGCTGGTGCCGCAGCTGACCGGGCGTTTCGTGGCCGTCAGCTACAGCCTCATCGCCCTGTTCGTGTTCCTGGCGGCATTCCCGCAAATGCGCCGCATGATGCAGGGGAAGATCGACCTGCACGGACATGACCAGCGGCGCGAGGTCGCCAACACCGCGACACCAGGCACCCTGGAATTGTGGTCGCAAGCCTGGGCGTATGGCGTGTGGGCGATCCTGTACCCGGTCTTCTTCCAGATCAGCACCATCCTGCTGAAGTACCTGCACAGCGACGCCCAAGCCGGGGTCTACAGCATCGCCTTGGCGATCATGACCGCCATCTATCTCATCCCAGCCACGATCTACCAGAAATACCTGCTATCCAAACTGCATCGCTGGGCGGCGCATGACGTGCCGAAGTTCTGGGCGGTGTACCAGCAGGGCAACGTGGCGATGTTCGTGCTGGGCGTGCTGGTGAGCATCGCGCTGGTGGTGGTGTCGCCGTGGGTGGTTCCGATCGTCTTCGGCCAGCGCTACCTCGGGGTGATCGATATCCTGATGATCCTGGCCCTGTGCCCGCCGATCCGCTTCCTGTCGACGGCAATGGGCGCGGCCCTGCTCACGGAAGACCACATGCGATATCGCGTCTATGCGATGGCGGTGGCGACGGTCGTGGCCATCGTCCTGAATGCCGTACTCATCCCCCGGTTCGGAGGGGAAGGTGCGGCTTGGGCGACGGTGGTGGGCGAAACGGTATTGCTGCTCGGCACCACGCTGGGTGTGCGCCGCTTTCACCAGCGTCGGGGAATTTCCAGAGCGGGTGATGCCTCGTGAACGGCAAGGATGACGCAGTGGCGCTCCCGTATTCATTTACGGCACTGTCACGCAACGGGACTTATCACGACGCCATGCGCATCGAACCGATCGACATCGTCGCCGAAGAAGTCGAACAGCCGCGCCGCCTCAGCCTGGCCAGTACCTATGCGATCTTCATCGGCTGGACGCTGTTCTCGGTGTTCATCTACAGCCGCTTCAGCCAGCTCGGCGACGCCAACTCCTACCTGACGGGCGCCTACGAGGATCTCGGTGACGCACGTACGCGTTTTGTCACCGCGCTGGCGACGACCCTGATGGGGCTGGTGCATCTTGATCTGCTCGCCCATCTCGTCTATTCGCTTTTCGCGGCGACGGGCGTCTGCTACCTGGTCAGCCAGGCAAAAGTGCACGATCGATACCGCTGGCCGTTGCTGGCCATCCTCCTGCTGCCCAACTTCGGCGTGTGGGCCTCGGTAATCGGCCGCGAGTCCCTGTTCATCGGGTTGCTCGGATTCTTCATGGGCGCTTTGATCGGCTATTTCATCAAGCGCGGATTCCACCGGCTGCTGCTGGCAGTGTTCTGCGTCGCCGGAATGATCTTCATCCGCGCGCCGTTCGGCATGGGCGCCGCGCTGTTCCTGGCGATGTTCCTCCTCTATACATGGGGGCCAAGGACCCCGCTGAGCGCGGGCGTACAGGCGCTCGCCTTCGCGGCCATCGCGACGATCGTCCTGCTCGCCGTCTGGCCTACGCTCGACGACTACATCGCCAACGACGTGCTGCCCAAGGCCAAGACCTACTTCACCGTTGCATCGGACACCACGCGCACCTGGATCAACCTCGACACCACCGCCAACTATTTCAAGAGCCTGTGGTGGACGCTTCCATTGGCGCTGGTGGGCCCCACG
>JBLNDH010000401.1:0-4679 GCA_050261455.1 Bacillota bacterium | reverse complement strand
ATAGCGGCTAGTGGTTAGTCGAAGGGACGGCTCGGATGCCGAAGGTTTTGAAAGGAACGCCAGCGGAACTGGGGTTTTGGATGCCGCCGGAGTGGTATCCGCACAGCGGGACGTGGTTCAGTTGGCCACGGCCGGAGGGAATTTCGTTCCCCGGGCGTTATCACACCGTGCCGGAGAATCTGGCGGCGATCATCCGACATATCGCGCCGCGGGAACAGGTGCATATCAACGTGCCCAATGCGAACTGGGAGCGGATCGTCCGGGAGCAGTTGCGGCAGTACAAGTGCCCTACCCGCAACATCAAGTTCCATTATATCAAGACCAACGAGAGCTGGTGCCGGGACCATGGGCCGGCCTTTCTGCTGCGGACAAAGCGAAGCGGGCACACCGAGGCGGCGGTGGTGGATTGGAAGTTCAACGCCTGGGGGCAGAAGTATCCGGACTACGCGGATGACGATGCGGTGCCGACGCATATTGCCGAGGAACTGAAGCTGCCGGTATTCAGTCCGGGGATTGTCATGGAGGGCGGGGCCGTGGATTTCAGCGGCACCGGGATGGTCCTGACAACCGAGTCGTGCCTGCTGAACAAGAACCGCAACCCGAAGCTCTCGAAGAAAAAGATCGAGCAGTGCCTGAAGGATTATTACGGCCAGAAGCAAGTGGTGTGGCTGGGCGAGGGGATCAGCGGGGATGATACCGATGGGCATGTGGACGATCTGGCGCGGTTCATCAATTCGACAACGATCGTGACGGCGGTGGAGGAGGACCCGAAAGATGAGAATTACAAGGTCCTTCAGGACAACCTGAAACGGCTGAGGTTGGCCAGGGATCAGGATGGCCAGCCGTTCAATATCGTGGAACTGCCGATGCCGGGCGTGGTGCAGTACAACGGGCATCGGCTGCCGGCGACCTATGTGAATTTCTACTTTATCAATGGGGCGTTGCTCGTGCCGACGTATCGGAATCGCCGGAACGATCGGCAGGCCCTGGAGATCCTGCAAAAACACTTGCCCAAGCGCAGGATCATTGGCGTGGATTGCATCGAGCTGATCTGGGGACTGGGAGCGATCCACTGTCTAACGCAGCAGCAGCCCAAATTCTAGGGGTCCCTCACCCTCCCTTCCTGACAAGTCTCTCCCCGCCCGTTTAGCGCCGCCCCCGCTTAGCCCCGCCCCGGAGGGGCGGGTTTTCCGCGCCACGCCCCCTCCTCTACCCCCCGTCAAACCCGCCGTGATGCTCCCCTAAAGCCCACGGCGTTGCCGTGGGGAATCCCATCCTGCGCCACCGTGGTATGGGCTCACCCGCCCATGCAGCTTCAGCAGTGCTTCTTCCCCTCCGCCAGCCCCTTCCCATCACCAGGCCTTATCTGTGCCCCATCCGTGGCAAAGAATGTAGCACGGGGCATCCTGCCCGTGCGCGTTTCATCTGCGTTAATCTGCGGCCAAATACACCGTAGCCCGGACATCTCTAGTGCGTCGTTGGGCGAAGGGCCGGGCGTTTCAGGATCATGACGTATTCCATGGTAATCATCCCTTCGGGGACCATCGATTCCAGGTGAGGCAGAAGTGTCTGGATCTTGGGAGCCGCATCGGCGATCTCGATGACGACGGGAAGATCGGTAGACATGTCCAGGAGCTTGGTTTTGTGCACGACGCTGTGGGCGCCGAAGCCTTCGATGCCGCGAAGCACGGTGGCGCCGGAGAGGCCCAATTCGCGGGCCTTGTGGACGATGGCTTCGTAGAGGGGCTTGTGCTCGATGCGGTCGGACTCGCCGATGAAGATCCGCAGGAGGATGCCGTTTTCGTTGAGAATCATGTCGCTCCTTGGCTGGAGGGGAGGGAGAGTGGAAAGGGGTTGAACCGGGCTGGTCAGGTGAAAATGATTGGGCTGGTCGTGCTGGCGGTGGCGGTACATCATGACGCTGGCACGCTCGAGCGTGATCATGCCGCGGGACAGGTGCCGGGTGACGGGGCCGGCGATGAAGTTGGCGATGCGGTCGGGGGTATCAACGATTTCGAGGATAATGGGGACTTGGGTGGCGATGGACCAGGAGGAGGAAGGAAACAGGCCACGGGACCCGAAACCCAGGATGCCCTGGAGGACGGTGGCACCGGCCAAGCCATCGTGGCGGGCGGATTTGAGGAGGAGTTCGTAGGTCGGAGTATAGGGAGGACGATCGGCGTTCAGCAGGTAGGCGCGAAGGAGGACTTGTTCGCCCTGCAGGCTCATGGGAATAGGGTAACTTGGCGCAAGAAAAACCCGAATGAGGAAACCCGAAATCCCACCCCCCTTTTGCAGCTGCATGTCCCGCGTGCACCACGCTTCACCCCTCCCGTTTAGCGGCGGCCCGCAGGGCGGGCTCCCGTCGAGCCGATATCCGCCCCACAACCGCCCTAGCGGCCAGCAAGGTGAATACCAAACCGGACGGCAAGGAGCCCAAGCACAAGGCTGCCGAACAGGTTGAGCATCGCCTTGATCCCGGAGCCGGCCTGGAGGAGGGAATCGGATTCGGACATGAACGTGGAGAACGTCGTGTAGGCGCCGACGAAGCCAACGGCGATGGCCAACCGAAGAGTCGGCGGAAGAGCATGACGCGTCGCAACGGTCAGGAACCACCCAAGGAAAAAGCTGCCGGTGACGTTGATCACGAGGGTGCCGACAGGAAAGGTGGTGGGAAAGTGCTTGCCACAGAAGCGGGCTACCCAGAAGCGAGCAATAGCGCCGAGGAAACCCGCGGTGCCGATGGCCATGTATTGAGCGAACAACTTCATTGAGTCTCCGGAGCCGAGTAGCTTAGGCGCCGAACCGGCGGGTGCAAGGGTGCCGAAGTACAGGAGTGTCAGACGGTGTGCCCAAACTCCCGGGAGCATTGAGTGCCAGAAAGGTTTCTCAAGCCGGACCGGAGCGCAGCGCAGGTCCGGATCATCCGGGAATAGGAAAAGATCCGGACTTGCGCTGCGCTACAGTCCGGCTTAGGGGTTCTCTCGCAAATCCAATCGCTTGGGACAGGACACCCGAAAGCCGTTGCGACACAGTCTCCTAGGGTGCGCTTTAGCGCACGTCTGATCGCTCTCCGTGCACAAAAGCGCACCTGCGCAACTTGCCCTCCCAAGATGCCTTTCTTCCTTTTCACGCCGGGTGCTGAGCGTAGCGAAGCCCCGGATCTCCGCCCCCTCCGATCCCCCGCTTAGGATCGCTCGCCATGCTACGTAGGGCACGCTATTGCGTGCCACCCCACTGCCCAAGTTGAACCGCCAAGAGCGCCAAGACCCGCCAAGTTTGCCAAGAAGACGAGGAAGCCACAGAGCACATAGAGACACCGAGAAGACAGATTCAATCCTCTCTGTGCCACAATCCGTCCATTTCTTCGCCGCCTGCGATGATTCTTGATGCGATCGCACGGCCGAGCCGACATCCGATCTTCCCTCTGCTTTACGCCTGGCAACAAAACGTAGCACGGGCATCTTGCCCGTGCGTGTCTCAACGTGGCATTGGGCTCACTCGCCCATGCTCTTTCTGATCTGCGTTTATCTGCGTTGATCCGCGGCTCCTTCGTGAAGATTCGTGGGCTTCCCTTTCATAACTTGGGTTGCGGGCCTCCCCCCGCGCTGGGTCCTCAGTGTTCTCTGTGGCACGTCACGATCTTGAACAACCACCCATGCCAGCATTGGAGCTTGGCGTCCCTTGGCGACCTTGGCGGTTCCATCCATTCCCTAACCTTCCCGAGTTTTCCCCGAACAAAATCCCCCGCCTCGCCGCACGCCCTTATCGACACCAATACCTGCTCAAGTTAGCATGTTTCCGAAGGAGTGCGGGGCTATGGGAAAGTACTCGTCGCATGAGATCGCAACGCGGGTTGGCAAAGCGAGAGCCGCTGGATGGAAGCATTTGAACCTGAGCGCATGCGAAGTGCAAGATCAGGACTTGCATGAGATTCTGACCGAGCCGGGCATTGAACAGCTCGCCTCCCTGGACCTCTTTGGCAACAGGTTGACTGCGTTGCCGCCACAGATCAGCCGGCTGGCCGCTTTGGCAGCATTACACCTCGGTATCAATCGCTTGACTGCATTACCGCCAGAGATCGGCCAACTGACTGCTCTGACGGACCTGTATATCTTGCATAATCAGCTGACTGCGTTGCCGCCAGAAATTGGCCAATTGGCCGCTCTGACGGAGCTGGACCTCCGCGGCAATCGGTTGACCGTGTTGCCTCCACAAATCGGCCAGCTGACCGCTCTGATGTCGCTTTACCTCCAAAACAACCACTTGACCGGGCTCACGCCGGAGGCCAGCCGACTGATCGCTCTGAAAGGACTGTGGCTCCACGGCAACGGCGCTCTGGGCATACCACCAGAGATTCTGGGCCCAACCTGGGAGGAGGTGCAAGTTAGGAATGCCAGTCCCGCCTCGCCCGCAACGATTCTCGATTACTACTTCCGCACCCGGTTAGCCGCCCGCCCCTTGAACGAAGCCAAGATGATTCTTGTCGGCCGTGGGGAGGTGGGAAAGACCTCTTTGGTGAGACGTCTGCTCGGCAAAGGCTTCGATCCGAAACAAGGCAAGACACAGGGCATCCAAATCGCCCCATGGCCCCTCTCGCTCCGTCCCCATGAAAAAGTCCTCCTGCACATCTGGGACTTTGGCGGCCAGGAGATCATGCACGCCACCCACCAGTTCTT
>JBLNDH010000400.1:0-5959 GCA_050261455.1 Bacillota bacterium | reverse complement strand
GGACGGCGCCGTTGGTGAGGGTCATCAGATCGCGATCGGTGTCGGCGTTGATGAGGGTCAGGCTGGTAACAGAGGTGCTCAGGAGCATCCGGCCTTCAAGGGTTTCAAGAATGGCGTGAGAAAGGGGATCGAGTTTTGCGGAGTACTTGCTGCGAGGAGCCGGACGGCTGTAAGAGCGCATACGCCTGGCGCGAGAGAACAGGAACATGAGCCCTCCGCGGGCATGAGCCCGGACGGATGTATTGAGATTCCAGGGCCGGCGCGAGCAGCGGAACCGCTCTGCTGCTTCCGAGATGGCCCAAGCGGCGTTCGGGGCGGCGTGCAGGCGTAATCGGCTTTTCTGGGATGGTTTAGCGCGTCCTGCAGGCCAGCCAAGCTGGAGTATATCACGCGGCAGGGGGATAAAAAAGCAAGTATTAAGAGTGCTCCATATTAGCAAGGGATTGGTATACGGGCGGGCGTTGTGGGGGGGCGGAGGAGGATTCGGGTTGTGGCTTTGCCGCGAGTCCGGCGTGGGGCGGTGGGGAACAGCTTCTCGGGGAGGAATACGATATGATTCGGGCGGTTTTGCGGATTGTAAGGGTCCGAAGATGAGCGAATAGGCGAGGTGAAGGCTATGAGCGATGTTTTGGCAAGGCTGGAGCGAAGCAATGCGGTGTTGCTGGTGGTGGACGTTCAGGAGAAGCTGCTGCCGGCGATGGAGGCGGCGGAGGCGTGCGTGGCGGGCGTGCGGAAGATCGTTGAGGCGATGAAGGTGCTGGAGGTGCCGACGCTGGTGACGGAGCAGTATCCGGCCGGGCTGGGGCGGACGTGTGCGCCGATCCGGGAATCGCTGGGGGAGGTGGCGGCGGTGGAGAAGGTGCGGTATAGCGCTTGTGTGGAGGGGATTACAGAGCAGCTGGCGAAGTTGAGCCGGCGGCAGGTGATCGTGGTGGGGGTTGAGACGCACGTGTGCGTGCAGCAGACGGTGCTGGACTTGCTGCGGAGCGGATACGCGGCTTATGTGTGCGCGGATGCCGTGAGTTCGCGGCGATCGCTGGATCGCGAGACGGCGCTGGCGCGGATGCGGCAGGCGGGGGCGGTTGTCACCACCGTGGAGAGTGTTATCTTTGAGATGCTGGGAGAGGCCGGGACGGAGTGTTTTAAGAAGATTCTGCGGATCGTGAAATGAGAAGTCGTTTCCAAACCCGAGTTTGCCGAGGTATCCTCGCTTGGCTTTGAGATTTGGAGACTCCTTCTAAGGAGATGCGTATGAGCGATCATGGCGTGATGGAACGGTTGGCGCAGCTGGAGCGATCGAACCGGCGGTTGAAGGCGGGGCTGACGGCGTGCGGCGTGGCGCTGTTGGGGCTGGCGGTCGTCGGGGCCATGCCGTCGATGCAAGTGGTGACGACGGAGAACCTGCGGGTGGTCGATTCGGAAGGGAAGGTGCGGGCGGCGATCGGGTCGGACAACGATGGGACGTTTTTCTTCCTGAACGACCCGGCGGGCAAGATGCGGACGAGCATCGCGGCGCAAAAGGATGGGGCGTACGTGGCCATCAAGGATGCGGAGGGGAAGACGCGGCTGATGGTCATCAACGACGACGGCGGGCCGGCCGTCCGGTTGAAGGATGCGGATGGCAACAACCTGGCGGTGGTGGCGACGGACAAGGACGGGTCGTGGTTGGAAGTGCGGGACGCCGAGGGGCGGTCGCGTGTGCTATCGACGCTGTCGGATGGGGTGACGGAGCCGAAGAAAGCGGAGGCAGCACCGACGCAGCCGCAGGCACAACCGCAGCAGCCGCAGCAACCCCAGCAATCGGTGCCGATGCCGCCGGGGGGGCCGAAGAGGTTTGATTAATATTGGGTGGATGTGTGGATAGAAAGGAAGCCCACGGCGGTGCCGTGGGCTTTTTGTATGTATTGGGGATGATCTGCGGGGTGGTCGAGAATAGATAGAACCGCCAAGAGCGCGAAGATGCGCCAAGAACGCCGAGGGTGGGAGAAGCCAGAGGCTTGTCAGGCATGGAATATCGGGAGGAGTTCGGGCCGGGGACGGCCCGGCTCGATTTGCAGACGAGGGGGTGTTGGTGAATTGGAGAGGGCTTGAGGGAAGACACGACTGGGCCCTGCGGGCCACCGCGAAGCGGCATGATCTGCGAGGCGGCGTAGTGGGCGGAGGGGGAAGAGAGTAACCGGTTCGCTGAAGCGGACCCTGCGGGAGGCGGTCTTGGCGCACCTTGGCGATCTTGGCGGTTCTGGCCTTTATTCACTTCGGAGAGGCATTGTGGCAAGGGGGGTGTGTCAGTCGGCTTTGGTGGAGCCGCGGCGGATGGTGGTTTGGCCGAAGCGGGTGTTGATGGCATCGAGGGCGCGATCGAGCTTGCGCTGGCGGTCGGATTGGGGGTCGGCGAAGAGCTCGAGTTGGGTTTGGCCATGGATGAGCTGCTTGGCGGCCATGCCGATGAGGCGGACGGGCTGGAAGCTCTCGGCGGCCCAGTGGTCGAAAAGGGAGAGGGCGGATTGCCAGAGGAGCTGGGTGGCGTCAGTGGGGGTGGGCAGGGTGCAGGAGCGGGTGATGGTCTGGAATTGGCCGAAGCGGATTTTCAGGCCAACCGCGCGGGCGCGGAGGGCGTGCTTGCGCAGGCGGCGGGCGACTTGCTCGACCTCGGCCAGGAGCACGTCGCGGATAAGTTGGGGATCGGGAACGTCGGTTTCGAAGGTCTGTTCCTGGCTGATGCTCTTGGCTTCGCGGTCGGGGATGACGATGCGATCGTCGAGGCCGAAGGCCAGACGCTGGAAATGTTCGCCATCGGCGCCGAAGTGGCGGGTGAACCAATCGGGGGGCAGGCGGCGGAGCTGGCCGATGGTGCGGATGCCGAGGCTTTCGAGCCGGGCGGCGGTCTTGGGGCCGATGCCCCAGATGCGCGTGACGGGCAGTGGCGGGAGGACGCGATCGATGTCGTCGGGGTTGATCACGAGCAGGCCATCGGGTTTAGAGAGGTCGGAGGCGAGCTTGGCGAGGAACTTGTTGGGCGCGACGCCGACGGAGGCGGTCAGGCCGGTTTCGGCGTGGATGCGGGCTTTGATATTGCGGGCGATTTGTTCGGGCGAGCCGAGGAGACGCCGGGAGCCGGTGACGTCGAGGAAGGCTTCGTCGATGCTGAGGGGCTCGATCAGCGGGGTGTGCGCCTCGAAGATGGCGAAGACGCGGCTGGAGACCTCCTCATAGCGGTGCATTCGCGGCGGGACGATGATGGCTTGTGGGCACAACCGCTTGGCGACGCCGATGGGTTGAGCGGAGCGGCAGCCGAAGCGGCGGGATTCGTAGGAGGCGGCGCTGACGACGCCGCGGGGGCCGTCGTGGCCGACGAGGACGGGTTTGCCGCGGAGGGCGGGGTTGTCCAATTGCTCCACGGAGGCGTAGAACGCGTCCATGTCGACGTGGAGAATCGAGGGGCCTCCTTCCATGGGGGGGATTGTAATGGGTGAGCGGGTTATTCACGAATTAGCGACTTGATGGCCACATATTGAGAGTCAAAAGACTGAGGTGTTTCTGCAAGGGATCGATTCCTGGCTCCAGAGCTCGCGAAGGCTCGTTCGAGTGAGTCGGGATTGGCTGCAGGTCTACGAATGAAACGAACCGCCAAGAGCGCCAAGGTCCGCCAAGGCCGCGAAGAAAGCCAATGAGCCGCAGAGAAAAACCAACAGGATCCGTTCCTCTGTGTCCTCAGAGTCCTCTGTGGCTCCCTTCTGCTCTTGGCGTTCTCGGCGGTTCTGCGGTTGACGAGCGTCGCCGGCCCGGTTTTGTCGCTCTATGGGAGATGTGTTAGGCGGCAGAATGAACCACGAAGGGCCACGAAAGGACACGAAGAGAGGCGGCAAGCAATAGCGTGCCCTACGTAGCTGAGGTGTTTCTGCAAAGGATCGGTTCTTGGCTGCAGAGCTCGCGAAGGCTCGAAGACGCGAAGGAAACGCGAAGAAGAGAACTGGATTCCTTATTCCTTCACCTCTTCGCGTCCTCTTCGCGCCTTAGCGGCTTCGCGAGCTCTGTTTTCACAGATAGGAATCGTCTGATTCTCGACAGAACTGCCTTCTCCCTGGTTCACTTCGATTCATATCTTGGCGGCGGCGGGGTAGCGGAAGTTTTCCTTGGGGAGCTTTTTGAGGCTGAGGAACCAGTCGAGGCAGCAGTAGTCGGAGCCGGCGCGGGTGACGCGGTCGTTGGCGGCGCTGGTGGAGTTGGGCGGGGGGAGGATGACGTCGTCGCCGGGGTGCCACTCGGCGGGGGTGGCGATGCCATGGGCGTCGGAGGTCTGCATGGCGATCAGCAGGCGTTTGAGCTCCTGGACGCTGCGGCCATTGGTCATGGGATAGTAGAGCATGGCCCGGATCTTGCTCGTGGGATCGATGAAATAGACGGCGCGGACGGTCTTGGTGTCGCTGGCGGCGGGGTGGAGCATGCCATAGGCCTTGGCGACTTCCATCTTGATATCGGCGATGACGGGGAAGCGGACGGCGATGTTCTCCAGCTCGCCGTATTTGATCTTCTCTTTGATGGTGCGCAGCCAGGCGATGTGGCTGAAGGTGCTGTCGATGGAGAGGCCGATCAACTCGCAGTTGAGGGCTTTAAACTCCGGCGCCATGGCGGCAAACGCGATGAACTCGGTGGTACAGACGGGGGTGAAATCGGCGGGGTGACTGAAGAGGAGGACCCATCGGCCGCGGTAATCGTAGGGGAAATCGATCGGGCCTTGGGTGGTCTCGGCTTTGAAGGCCGGGGCGGTCTCGCCGATCAAGGGGATACGCGGCATGGGCGGGGCGTACTGAATATCGGCGATGTAAGCGGGGGGCGGTTCCCGACGGACACGTTTCCTGGACGCAGCGCTGGCTTTGGACATGGTTCACCTCATTGGCTGCGGCAGGCTGCGATCAACAACAGAGTACCCAAAGCTTGCCGTGGCGACAATTGCGAATTGGGGCAATGGGGTCCACAAATCTCCACAAATCTCCATAAATTCATAACAACGAACAAAACTGATTGGTGATGATTCGTGGAGATCTGTGGATTCCATCATCTGTTCTGTCGGGTGTCGCGGGCGGGTACAATCGGCTGCTTATGAAGAAGACCGCGCAAGGTAAAACATCGGCAGTGTCGTCCCGGCGGGTGTCGGAGGATCAGTATTACCTGAACATCGCCCGCGAGGTGGCGGCCCGCAGCACGTGCCTGCGGCGGAAGTTCGGGGCGGTGATCGTGCAGAACAAGCAGATCATCTCCACGGGGTACTGCGGGGCGCCGCGTGGGACGGCCAATTGCTCGGACATCGGCCAGTGCCTGCGAAATCAGCTCGGGGCGAAGAAGGGGGAGCATTATGAGTGGTGCCGATCGGTGCATGGCGAGGCCAATGCGATCATCCACGCGTCGCGGTTGGATATGATCGGCTCGACGCTGTATCTGGTGGGGCTGGAGACGACGACGGGCGAGGTGGTGCCGGACGCCGAGCCGTGCCGGATGTGCAAGCGGATGATCATCAATGCGGGGATCGAGTGCGTGGTGATCCAGCTGGGGGAGGGGAAGATTCGAAGGATCAAGGTGGCGGAGTGGGCGAAGAATAACCTCGGGGAGTACAAGAAGGTGAAGGGGAAACTGGTGCCGGTAAGGCCGGAGGGGTATTGAGCCGCAGATTAACGCGGATGAACGCAGATGGAAGGCGCATGGGGAGACGGTCTGGGTGCTTTCTTTTCCGCCACGGATGGGGCACAGATGAGCACAGATAGGGTGTGCTAATGGGGAAGGGTTTGGCAGAGGTGGAGAGGCACTGCTGGTGCTGCATGGGCGGGTGAGCCCATGCCACGTTGAGGCGCGCCCGGGCGCGTCGCCCGGTCGACGGTTACATGCGGAAGACGAGGGGTGGTGCGGGCGCGGGGCTCCGGGGCGTCGCGTGAAGCGACCCACCCCGCGGGGGGGGGGGGGGGGG
>JBLNDH010000399.1:0-7529 GCA_050261455.1 Bacillota bacterium | reverse complement strand
CCCATGCATTCCCATCTGTGCACCTTCACCTCTGCCAGGTCCTTCCCCATTACCAGCATTCATCGGTGTGCATCTGTGCCCCATCCGTGGCAATAAACGCAGCCCGGGCATCTTGCCCGTGCGTGTCCTATCTGCGTTCATCCGCGTTCATCTGCGGCTTCCTATTCCCTCCCCCAATCCCCTCCTTCACCAACAGCGCCTCCGCCGCCTCCCGCGTCAACCACTCCACATGCCCATCCCCGAACAGCACGTTCATCCCCTCGTTTTCGTGATTGAGCAGCGGCTCCACCGCAATTACCCGCTCCGCATCCACCGCCCCCCCACCCTGTCCACGGCAATACTCTACCAATCCCCGTACCCTCCGCAACCGTTGCGCTTTGGCCGAAAATCCGAAAATCTCTCTTCCGTTTTCCTCAGGAAAACCCCACATCCCGCCAAATCCGTTGCGCCCCAATTTCCCCTTTCGCGCAACACCCCCGTTTATATAGAGGAGACACTATGTGCATTTGGCTCGTCCTATCCCTGTTTCTTCCCACCCTCACCCCTACCCTCCTTGCGCCCTCACTCCGTCACCCCGTCACTCCGTTACTTCCTTCCCCTTCGTCGCTCTGTCGCTACGTCGCTCTGTCGCTTCTCCCGCTCGCAACTCTTTGCGTTTCATATATTTACGTTTCCAGCGCGGGTGGCTCCCGGTGTGCCCCCGGTGGCTCCCGGGAGGCTCTCGGAAGGTTCTTGGAGGTTTACAGCGGTCCTGGAGTGGTCCCCAAGCGCGCCTCCCCATTGCCCCGTGGCCCATGCCGAATCGACCAACCCTGCGATGCCTCAGGCGACGTCGCCGAAGAGGACATCGATGAAGCGTTTGGGGTCGAAGGTTTCGATGTCTTCGGGGGTTTCGCCGAGGCCGATGAATTTGACGGGGATGTTAAGCTGCTCGTGGATGGCGATGACGACACCACCCTTGGCGGTGCCGTCGAGCTTGGCGAGCATGATGCCGCTGACGTTGATGGCCTGGGCAAAAACGCGGGCCTGGGCGATGGCGTTCTGGCCGGTGGTGGCGTCGAGGACGAGCATCACTTCGTGGGGCGCGCCGGAAATGCGTTTGGCCACCACGTCGCGGATTTTGACCAGCTCGCGCATCAGGTGGTCCTGGGTATGCAACCGGCCGGCGGTATCGACGATCAGGACATCGAGGTTGCGGGACTTGGCGGCTTCGCAGGCGTCGTAAGCGACGGCGCCGGGGTCGGCGCCCATCTTGTGCTTGACAATTTCCACGCCAATGCGATCGGCCCAGATGGTCAATTGATCGACGGCGGCGGCACGGAAGGTGTCGCTGGCGGCCAACATGACCTTCTTGTGCATCTGGTTTTTGAGGATCCAGGCCAGCTTGGCAATGCTGGTGGTTTTGCCCGCCCCGTTGATGCCAGCCACCAGAATGACGGTCGGGCCCGAGGGAGCGAACTTCAGTTCGCGGTCGATGGGCGGCCAAGTGGCCAGCAGTTGTTCCTTGATGATATTCTTGGCCTCGGCGGCATTGCGGATCTGGCCCAGCCGCCAGCGGTCGCGGATGGTGGTGACAATTTTCTCGACGTTCTTGACGCCCATATCGGCCTGGATGAGACGCTCTTCCAGTTCAGAGAGAAAGGCCTCATCGATCTGTCGGCCGGGGATAAACAGCGTGCCGACGTCGGTATTGAGGACGGTCCAGGTCTTTCGCAGGGCGCCTTTGAGGCGATCAATTGTCTTGGAGAAAAAGGCCATAATTCAGCGATATGCGTCCGAGGAATGATAGGCTCAGACGCTTTCTTCGTCCTTTGGGCTTTGAGAGGATTGAGTATCCGTGCGGGTGAGAGTCTGATGCTCCTTGAGGATGGCATCCAACACGCCGTTGACGAACGCGGCGCTCTGTTCGGTGGAAAAGTGCTTGGCCAGCTCGATCGCCTCATCGATGACGACGCGGGCGGGCGTGGTGGTATTGGTCAATTCCCAGACGGCCAGGCGCAGCAAATTGCGATCGACCGGGGGCTGGCGATGGGTGGGCCATTGGGGCGCAACCCGTTCGACCCACCGGTCGGTGGCCTGGTGCTGTTCCCAGGCGCCTTTGGCGGCGCTGAGGACCTGCTCCTGCAGGCCGGGGTCTTCGCTGGCGTCGGACACAACATGGCGGGCCATCTCCTCATCCTCCTGATTGTGAGCATCCCAGAGGAAAAGGACCTGCATGGCCAGCTCGCGAACTCTCCGCTTCTTAATCATTCCGTGCCAAGTATAGAGAACAAGGGCCGACGGGCAATGGCAGACTTGCGGGGAATGGTCAAGGCAATGACCAAGGACCCAATCCGAATGAGCAATGAAGGACCAATGTCCCAATGACCAAGGGATGGTTTGACAAGGGGGTGGCGGGGCATGAACATGCCGCTGAGGGGACGTGCGGGCCGCGGGTGCCGCGAAGCGGGTGATGGTTGAGTTGCGGAAATTCAGAATGGCAGGGGTTGGTGGATGCATACGCAGACTCACATTCTGTCGGGATGGTGCGTGGGGAGCTTGTTTGGGCTGACGGCGCGGGAGCGGCTGTTTTGCATGATGGCGGCCAGCCTGGCGGATCTGGATGGGGTGAGCGGGGTGTTCGGGGAGATGGCGTTTGCGGAGTATCACCACAGGCTGAGCCATAACGTCTTCTTTGCCCTGCTGATGGCGGGGGTGCTCGTGTGTCTTTCGCGTCATCGGTTCAAGGGGGCGCTGCTGTATTTGGGGTTGTTCCATCTGCACGTGTTGATGGACCACTTTGGGTCGGGGCGGAGCTGGACGATCTACTACCTGTGGCCGGTGTCGGAATGGGAATTGAAGAGCCGGTATGCGTGGGCGCTGTATTCGTGGCAGAACCTGTCGATGGCGGGGGGAGTGGTGGTGTGGACGGTCCTGATTGCGATTTTCCAGGGGCGTACGCCGCTGGAGGCGATGATGCCCAACCTGGACAGGCAACTGGTGGATTGGTTGCGGCGGAGGGCGGGCAGGCGGGTTGATGCATGATGGGGAGGCACGGCCATTGCAGACCTATAGTCATTTGGAGGTCGCTATGGCCAAGGCCAAGAAGAACATGGGCATGAAGGGGGAACCCGACCGGAAGACGCGTGGGCGTACGACGGCGAGCAACGCGGATCCTTTTTCGCCATCGAAGCCGAACGTGGCGCAGGTGATGCGACGGGAAGCGACGCGCCCAATTACGGCGGGCGGCGGGGGCAAGCATCGAGGCGACCGGCGGGATACCAGTCGGACCTACACCACGACGCGGAAGCATTCTGCCCGCGGCAACAGTCCGAGGCCGGACGTAAAAACACGAAAACGCTAGAAGGACGCGGGCGATCCTGGGCCCCACCATCGCGGACGATCCCGCGGGCCGTTCGTCAATCCGCGGGCAGGGGGCCAGGATCGCAGCCGACGGAATATGGCCCGCGGGCGGAGGTTCTATGAAAATCGAAATGCCCGAGTATTTCCGGGAATTGCTGGCCGATCATGAGCCGCCGTGTGTATCGCTGTACATGCCGACGCTGCGGGCGAAGCCGCCCGCGGCCGAGAATTCGCGGCGGCTGGGCAATCTGATTCGGCGGGCAAACGAGGAGGTGAACGGGCGTTATCCCCATGAGCAGACGATGAAGATTCGCCGCCGGTTGGAGGATCTGCTGCGGGGCAATGAGGATTTGTGGCGTCATCCGATGGATGGGCTGGCGATATGGATGTCGCCGGATTTTTCTCATATTCAGAAGCTGCAACGGCCGGTGAAGGAATTGGTGGAGGTGGCGGACACATTCTACATCAAGCCGCTGATTCGGATGCAGCAGTACACCGGGCGGTTCCAGGTTCTCTGTTTTTCGCAGAAGCAGGTTTCGATTTACGAGGGGAATCAGGAGTCGCTGGAGAGACTGGGGCAGAGGGATGTGCCGCGCAGCATCGATGAAGCGTTGGGGCGTCAGTCGCGGGGTGTGCCGGCGGAGGTGCAGGTCAAGAGCATCAGCGGGGCGATGGATGGCGATCGATTTGTGCAGATCATTGACCGGGCGGTGTGGGAGAAGTACTCGCGGCCATCGGGGCTGCCATTAATGCTGTGTGCGGTGGATCGGTGGCATGGGATGTTCCGGCGGCTGAGTCACAATCCGTACTTGATGGCCGAGGGCATTCGGGTGGATCCGGAATCGATGACTCCGGAACGGCTGCGGGAGGAGGCCTGGAAGGTGATGGAGCCGTACTACCGGCAGCGGATTGAGAAGGTGTTGGACGAATATGCCCGGGCGCGAGCGCATCAGCAGGGGTCGGAGGATATTGCCCAGGTTGCCCAGGCCGCAGCGCTATCCCGGATTGGGACGTTGTTGGTGGATGCGGACAAGCAGGTTGGGGGGAAGATTGATCCGGAGAGTGGGCAGGTGAAGTTTGGGCAGTTGGGTTTGCCGGACTATGAGGATGTCTTGGAGGAGATTGCGGAGAAGGTGATCAAGACGGGTGGGCAGGTGCTGGTGATGCCGCCGCAACAGATGCCGACGACGACGGGGGTGGCGGCGATTTATCGGTTTTGATTGAAGGTGTGAGTTTATTGTGATCGAGAGAACGCGCGGCTCTGTGGGCCGCGCGTTCTGTTAGGGGTTATCGTTGTGGGCCCCGCCGTTTGGGGCGGGAGGGCTTCGGGGCTTCGAGGGTTTTGGTTATGAAGGCGGTAATGAGGCGGCCTTCGGGGGTATGACGTTCGCGGGCGCGATCAAGGGGGGTGAGCATGAGGCGGCCGGGAATCAGGGGATCGGCACCGGCGTTGATGAGCAGTTTGACCATGTCGAGGGAGCCATCCCCGGTGGCGATTCGCAGGGCGGTGTTTCCGAAGGTGTGATCCTCGCGGGCATTGACGTCGGCGCCGGCCTCGATGAGTTGGCGGGCGGCATCGAGGTTATTGCTTTCGACGGCGCGCATCAGGGGAGTGTAGCCGAACGAATCGAGCTTGTTCAGGAAGCGTTTGCCGCCGGCCTTGAGGAGCAGGTCGAGGATCTGGGGATTGCCTGCAGCCGCGGCGGCGTGGAGCGAGGAGGCCTCGGACTTTTCGGCGCTCGGCTTGGCGCCGGCGTCGAGCAAGGCCTGCACCATTTCGATATTGGCTGCGGTAGCGGCCCAGTACAAAGAGCTGTGGCCTTGAGGATCGATGCGGGTGTTCGGGTCAGCCCCCTTGCGAAGGGCATCCCGGACGCCGCGCAGGTTATTGCTGCGAAGTGCGTCGGCAAGCCGTTGATTCGCGTCCATAATTCGCTATTTCAGACACAAGAAACGGGAAAATCAAGCCAACGGCGGGGGAATTGTGGTTGGAAGGGGTGTTCAATGCCCTGTTTGAGCTGCAGATTGGTGGAGATGAATGCCGCGCGGGGGTGAGGCGCGACCCGAAAAGGGACGTAGGCACGAAGGCACGTAGGCACGAAGGGAGGGACAAGGGGGATGGGGCACAGATGAATTTCAGTAACGGGGAAGGGGCTGGCAGAGGGGGAGAAGCACTGCCGGAGCTGCATGGGCGGGCCGCCCATGCCACGGTCGCGCACGGGCGAGACGCCGGTGCTACGGTTCAATTGCCACCAATGGGTCTGATAATGGGAAGAGGGGGCGGCGAAATTGGCGGGTTTGGTGGTTGTGGTGCGAATTCGCTTGCCTGAGGGGCAAATCGGGGTGAGAATTGCTGTGGATGGGCTCGGCTTTTTGTTTTGGCCGAACCCGCTGAGGGCGCTGTCATTACCGAGGGACCCACCATGTTAGAGAGGTTGGAAGACCGGCTGCTGCTGTCGGCAACGCTGAATACCAAGACGGGGCTGCTGATGGTTGGGGGCACCACTGCGGCAGATGTGATCCACGTCAGCACGAGCAATGGTGTGGTGACTGTCGAGATGAACTCGAAAGAGGTGCACTTCCTCAAGAAGCAGGTGAAGGGGCTTTCCGTCAATGGGGGCAAAGGCAATGACGAAATCAGCATCGAGCGGGACTGGGTTATTCCGGCAACACTGACCGGGAGTGCGGGGCATGACACGCTCAAGGGCGGCGCGGGCAAGGATGTGCTGGATGGGGGGATTGGGAATGACGTGTTGGATGGGCGGTTGGGGGCGGACCAGTTTATTGGTGGGGCCGGCCTGGATAAGGTCGATTATTCGGATCGGACAGTGGCCATTTACGGCGCCATCGGGGCGGGGGCGGTGAGTGGGCAGAAAGGCGAGAAGGATAACATTCGCCTGGATGTGGAGGGGATTGAGGGCGGCAAGGGGAATGATCGGCTCGTGGGAGGCGCGGGAAACAACATTCTGGACGGCGGCGACGGGAACGACCTGCTGTTGGATGACCTGGGTAATGACACGCTGGTGGGTGGGGATGACAACGATACGCTGGAGGGCGGGGCTGGGGCGGATAAGTACCGTGGCGAAGACGGGTTGGATACCGTCGACTACAAACGGCGGAGGCGGGATCTGGTGCTGTCGGCTGATGGTTTGCCCAACGATGGCGAGTTGAACGAGCACGACGACATTGGCAGCGATGTGGAGGTGATTGTCGGCGGGCGGGGCAATGACAGCATCATCGGTGCTTCGGGAGAAAGCCAACTCTACGGCGGCGAGGGGAATGACACGCTGCTGGGCAAGGGAGGCAACGATACGTTGGATGGCGGAGGCGGCAACGACAGCCTGGATGGAGGATCGGGTAACGATAGTCTGGTTGGGGGGGCGGGCGATGATGCGCTGGATGGCGGAACTGGTGCGGATCGGCTGATCGGTGGGGAGGGCAGCGACACGGCCGATTATTCCTCACGAGAGCTGACGGTGATCGTCAAGGTCAATGGCCTGGCGGATGATGGGGAATTGAACGAAGGGGACAACGTCGGCGATGACATTGAGATCATCGCGGGCGGCGATGGAGATGACCAGATCACGGGTGGCGGGGCTGCCCATTGGCTGAAGGGGGGCGATGGCAAGGACACCCTCATCGGCACGGCGGAGGCGGATACGCTCGATGGCGGGGGCAGCGACGATAGCCTGCAGGGATTGGGCGGGGATGATGAGCTGACTGGCGGCAGCGGAGATGACCGCCTGGAAGGCGGGGAGGGTAACGACAAGCTCTTGGGGATCAGCGGCGCGGATGTCATGGTCGGGGGGGCGGGCGATGACACGCTCGACGGCGGGAGCGGGTCGGATGATTTCCAGGGCGGCGAGGGCACGGACGTGGCGGATTATTCGTCACGGACGGCCGACCTGACGATTCGGCGCAGCGACGGTCTGTTCAATGACGGAGAGGATGGAGAGAACGACAACGTCCGCAGCGATATCGAGGAGATTTTGGGAGGGACGGCGAATAATGACATCCGCGATGGAAAGCTCTAATGACCGGATCCGAATGTCCACTGAGCTTCATCCCGCAGGCATCAGGGCAGGCTCACCGAGATCGGCTGGGCTCGGGGGGCGAGAATGTCCTCAGTCGCCCAGCCGTGGCAGACAAGAATGATCTGCCCCACCCCTTTCAGGCACTACCCGGCG